>DPCK01000094.1 GCA_003516285.1 Lutibacter sp.
CCGTTGTTAATGTTCACAATATGAACTTTTTCTCCTTGAATAATATTTGCGGCATCCATTAAATCTTCATCAATAGTAATGCTGCCAATATAATTTAAATCGGCGCCGGTAACTTTTACCCTGTGAATTTTTGATTTTACGACTTGTATTTGCATAGTGCAAAATTAATGATTTTGTGTTAATCTGTTATATTTATAGACTTATATTATCAATGAGCCTTACTTTTCCGGCAAAAACGGCTATAAAAGCACGATATTTCTTTGTTAGATTTTTAGTTTCAATAGGCAATAAAGTATCTTCATCGGCAATTTCAACATATTCTAAGTTTAATAAAGGGTGATTTCTAAATTCATTTTCAACCCATTTCAACACTTCGGAAGCATTTTTTGTGCCAAATTGAATCTTGGCTTTTTTTAATGTTTCATAAATAAAAGGCGCTGCTTTGCGTTGTGCTTCTGTAAGTCTGGCATTTCTTGAACTCATTGCCAAACCGTCTTTTTCTCTGTGAATTGGGCAGGAAATAATTTGAACGGGCAGGTTCTTTTTTTCCACCATTTTGCGAATGATCTGGATTTGCTGATAATCTTTTTCCCCAAAATAGGCTTTATGGGGTTTCACAATCTCAAACAAACGTTCAACAATAGTGCCCACGCCGTTAAAATGGCCAGCCCTAAATTTGCCTTCCATTTGAAATTCCAATCCGTCAAAATCAAAGGATTTTGACTGAATATTATTCGCGTAAATTTCTTCGGGAGTTGGAGTAAAAACAATGTCACAGTTAAATGATTTCAAAAGTGAAAGGTCTTTTTCAATTGTTTTTGGGTAATTTATCAAATCATCGGCGTTATCAAACTGAGTTGGGTTCACAAATATGCTCACAACCACAATATCGTTCTCTTTTTTTGCCATTTCCACAAGCGATAAATGTCCTTCGTGAAGAGCGCCCATTGTTGGCACAAAGCCAATAGTAGCGCCGTTTTTAAGCGATTTTATTTTTTGTTGAAGCGATTTTATTTCGGCAATAACCAACATAACGTATTTGTTAATTAACGTTAAAAGCGTGCAAACTTACATTTTTCAAGCTAAATTCTACATTAATTTTCGTAATTTTGCATATATTTTAAAAATAAGAGTTGATTTTATGAAAGATAAGAGAGTATTGATTGTTTCTTCAGAAGTTGTTCCCTATTTACCTGAAAATGAATTGTCAACAACCTCGTTTGAAACAGCAAAAATGATTCATAGCAACGGCGGGCAAACAAGAATTTTTATGCCGCGTTTCGGACTGATCAATGAAAGAAGACATCAACTCCACGAAGTGATTCGATTATCGGGTATGAACCTGGTAATCAATGATATGGATATGCCTTTAATTATTAAAGTCGCTTCCATTCCAAAGGAAAGAATGCAGGTTTATTTTATTGATAACGACGAGTATTTTAAAAGAAAAGCATTGTTTTCAGACGAAGACAATAACTTGTTTGAGGACAATGATGAACGGGCCATATTTTTTGCAAAAGGTGTTGTAGAAACTGTAAAAAAATTAAACTGGTCACCAGATATTATTCACGTAAACGGCTGGATGGCTTCACTTTTACCATTATACATTAAAGAATATTATAAAGACGACCCCTTATTTTCAAACAGCAAAATAGTGACTTCCTTATATAATACTGGTTTTGAAGGTACATTAAATGACAAGTTTTTTGACAAGATCAAGTTTGATAATATCAACGAGTCTAAATTTAATTCAATCTCCAATCCAACATACACCAATATTTTGATTAATGCCATTGAAAATTCAGATGCGGTTATTAAAGCAAGCGAGCAACTTCCAAGTGATTTGCTTGACTATTTAAAAACCTGCGACAAACCTATATTGGATTATTTTCCAATCAGTGAATTTGACAGTGCTTATACCAATTTTTACTTAACTAAAGTTTTATCATAAAAAATCCAACATTTATATATGGCAATTAAAGTTGTAAATGCTTTAAAATACTTAGGGCTATTCTCAATCGTTTTTTTTACTATTATTTCGTGCGAAAAGGAAATTGAAAGTATTGGCGTTAACCTTGTTGACAATAATAATTTTAGCACAGACAAACAAATAACCGATGTTACAACGGCTAATAAAGACATCGCCAAAGTACCAGCCAGCGGTGTTGCACAATATTTATTGGGTGTTTATTCTGATAATGAATTTGGCACGTTGAAGGCATCAATTGTGTCGCAATTAAATCTTCCTGTATCTGGAGATGCCTATAATTACGGCACAAATTACGGGATAGATTCCGTTTTATTGTTTATTCCATATCAAGCAACAAAATTAGCCGAGAAATACGCTGACGGAAAGCCAAAATTTTCAATTGATTCGGTATTTGGCGACGCTAATGTTGAATTTAAATTGGGCATTTACGAATTGAAAACATATCTAAATACCTTAGATCCTGTTGATCCATCAAAACCTGCTGTTTATTATTCTGACAAAGAATTTCAAAAAGGAGATACCCCTTTTTATACGGGAAATTTTAAAGTCAATGCAAATGATACGGTGGCTTACATAAAAAGATATATGCCCAATGGTATAACTGTTTATAAAAAAGATACCATAAAAGCAACAGATAAAACCCCGAGCATTAAAATTCCTTTAAATGAAAATTTAATTAAGCAAATTTTTGTGGATAATGCCGCCGGAACCGAATTTCAATCGCTCGATAATTTTCAGCGTTATTTTAGAGGATTTTATATTGAAGCAGAAGCATTGACCTCCAATAAATCTCACCTTGTTTCATTAGCTATGTCGAATGCCAAAATGATTATTTATTATTCAAAAGATGAAAATGAAGGAGCGACAGTAGATTTAAACGGAAATAAAATCAATGGAGAGCAAGGCGTTAGAACAAAACACAATTTTGAATTTGCGTTTGGCGCCATAAAATCAAATATGCTTAAAAGAGACTTGGCTCCGCACCAAAGTGGTGAAGATCGATTATATGTTCAGGGAGCAGCGGGTTCAATGGCGACTATTGATTTGTTTAAAAATGAAAACATTATTGATTTGCAAAAAAATAATTGGCTGATTAATGATGCAAGCTTGACTTTTTATGTTGATCAAAATGCGGCAAGCAATATCGCTCCTGAGCAATTATTTATTTATAATTATACAGAAAATTTACAACTGACAGATGTTATGACCGAAGGATTGGTAGCTGTTGGTGGATTGTTGGAAAGAGACGATAATGGAAAACCTTATCGTTATGTGTTTAAAATCACAGATTACATTTCAAAATTGTTAAAATCGACTGAACCTTTAGACCTGGTTAAAATTGGGTTAAAAGTTTATAATCCTTCAGATACTCCTTCCGCTATTGATGATGTAAAAATTAAGGATTATAGCTGGACACCAAAAGGGGTTGTGTTATTTGGCGATGACCCAAGTTTTGGCGACAAAAGAGTAAAACTTGAAATATCTTATACAAAATTAAATAATTAAAAAATAAATTACAATGTGCGGAATTGCCGGTTATTTAGGATTTAGAAAAGCGTACCCAATAGTTATTAACGGTTTACAGCGTTTAGAATATAGAGGTTACGACAGCGCTGGTGTTGTTTTGGTTGATGGCAATGAGATGAGCCTTTATAAAACAAAAGGAAAAGTTTCTGATTTAAAAAAAATTATGAAGCAAAAAAATGTTGAAGGAAATTTGGCTTTAGGACATACGCGTTGGGCAACTCACGGTGTGCCAAACGACGAAAATTCCCACCCACACCTTTCAAATTCAGGAAATTTAGTCATTGTTCATAATGGAATTATAGAAAACTATGATACCATAAAAAAAGAATTGATTACCAGAGGATATACTTTTAAAAGTGATACCGACACTGAAGTTTTAATCAATTTAATTGAAGAAGTTAAAATCAAAAATAACTGCAAATTGGGCTATGCGATCCAAATGGCACTAACCAGCGTAGTAGGAGCTTATGCCATTGCCGTTTTTGATGTTTCAAAACCCAATGAAATTATTGTCGCAAAATTAGGAAGTCCGATTGCCATTGGAATNNCATTTTATGCTCAAGGAAATACACGAACAGCCTCAATCTATTGTAGATGCCTATAGAGGCCGACTTTTAGCTTCAAAAGGCATCATAAAAATGGGAAGTGTTGACAATAACATTTCGAGATTTTTAAACGCAAACCGTATTGTAATTGTGGCTTGCGGAACTTCTTGGCACGCAGGTTTGGTTGCCGAATATCTGTTTGAAGATTTGGCGCGTATTCCTGTTGAAGTTGAATATGCCTCTGAATTTAGATACCGGAATCCGATCATCAATAAAGATGATATTGTCATCGCAATTTCGCAATCCGGCGAAACTGCCGACACTTTAGCCGCCATAAAACTGGCAAAATCCAAAGGCGCATTTGTTTTTGGTGTTTGCAATGTGGTGGGCTCTTCCATCGCAAGAGAAACTGATACTGGTGCCTATACACACGCTGGGCCAGAAATTGGCGTTGCTTCAACAAAAGCATTTACCACACAAATTACCGTGCTTGCTTTAATTGCCTTGAAATTGGGTAATTTAAAGGGAGAACTCTCTAACTCAATGTATAACCATTATATCCAGGAAATGAGCTTAATTCCAGCCAAAGTGGAAGAGGTTTTAAAGATGGATACAGAAATTGAAAAAATAGCCGCAATTTATAAAGATGCGCCAAATTGTTTGTATTTAGGCCGGGGATTTAATTTCCCTGTGGCGCTCGAAGGCGCTTTAAAATTAAAGGAAATTTCTTACATTCACGCAGAAGGATATCCTGCCGCTGAAATGAAGCACGGACCAATTGCGCTTATAGATGAACATATGCCAGTGATTGTTATTGCAACAAAAAAAGGTCATTACGACAAGGTGGTGAGCAATATTCAGGAAATAAAAGCACGTAATGGTAAAATTATTGCAATTGTTACCAAAGGCGATACCATAGTACGAGAAATGGCAGACCACGTGATTGAAATTCCTGAAACTGAAGAAGCTTTCACGCCTCTGTTATCAACAATTCCATTACAATTGCTATCCTATTATATCGCTGTGATGCGAGGCTGTAATGTGGATCAGCCAAGAAATTTGGCGAAATCAGTAACCGTGGAGTAGTTGTGAACGGGGGTGAGTTGACCGACTTTTTTACGACCTCGTTTGGTAGGATTTATAGATATTTGGGTTCCGTACGCGGAACCCTTTTCATTTTCAAGAAATACCGGAAATTTAAATTAACAATCTATTTATATGTTATTTGAATTAAAACAGCATTTTTCGAACATAGATCTATTAATTATTTGATACAGCGTCGTGCACCATAGAATGATATCCGTTATTCCATAATGTTAAAATATCGGTCGCCACTTGGGCGCCACTGCCAGCCGCAATGGAGAACTGGCTTCTCCATCCGGCTAAAACGCCAGCCACATATATGCCTTCTGCAACCAAATGATTGTTGTTTTTTAGCATCACGCGTTCTTTTTGCGGAGGCAAACCGTGGTGCGGAATTATATAGTGCATAAGGCCTTCAATGCTAAAAAGATTTGATGGACCAACAGCCACAACAACAATTTTTGTGTTGTATGAATTTTTATTGGTGAATACCTTAATATTTGGAAACGTACCTTCAATTTTAGTTACCTTTTCATTTTCAATCTGAATCACATGAGGGTATAACTCAGAAAGCTGAACTATGCCGTTTTCCAAAACTTGGCTTCCTTTGGTTCCCTTTTTAAATCCTAAAACATTGTTGAGCAATGCTTCGTTTAATGCGGAACTTTTTTGGTGCGTGACAATCCCAATTTTTTTGTTTTTGGCAAAAGGCTTGTGAACAGCCGAGCCTAAAATGAGCGCGCAAGACAATCCGGCTGCGCTTCCGCCTATTATTAACACGTCAAAAGTTTCCATATTTCAGCATTTAATTTTGAAACAATCCCTGTATGTTTGAAGTGAACA
>DPCK01000128.1 GCA_003516285.1 Lutibacter sp.
TTAATTTTTTGGAACCGCTTGAATAAGTTTTCTCTAAGTTCTCAATGTTTAATATCTTTGCCATAGCGTTGTCTTTACCCTGTTTTTTGGAAAAGAGGCAAATTAAAGAAATGATTTTAATTTAAACACCAAATGCTATGCGAATCCTGTTAATATTTTGTTATTTTTTGATATTTACCCTTTGTTTTTCCTGTGGCGAAAGCCCAAATAAAAAAGAGGAAAACAACGCGAAAGAGATTGATGCATCTGAACTGAAAAATCAAAAAACTGCAGATCGTAAAGTCATTCTTTTCTTTGGAACAAGTCTTACTGCAGGAATGGGATTGGATCCAAATGAGGCTTTTCCGGCGGTAATTCAAGAAAAAATAGATTCCTTAAATTTGCCATATGAAGTTGTCAATGCCGGATTGAGCGGAGAAACCACGGCTGGAGGAAAAAACAGAATCAACTGGGTACTGAATCAGAAAGTTGCTGTTTTTGTTTTAGAACTGGGCGCCAATGACGGGCTTCGCGGTGTTCCTTTAACTGAAACCAAAAGCAACTTGCAAGCGATTATTGATGTCGTAAAAGAAAAAAATGCAGACACAAAAATTGTTTTGGTGGGTATGGAAATTCCGCCCAATATGGGTGAAGCCTATACTTCCGAATTCAGAAACATTTTTCCTGATCTTGCAAAAAAAAATAAGCTGGAATTGGTTCCCTTTTTATTACAAAATGTTGGTGGCATTAAGGAATTGAACCAGCCGGATGGCATCCATCCTACTGCCGAAGGACAAAAGATTTTGGCCAATAATGTTTGGAAAGTTTTGAAGCCAGTGATTTCAAAGTAAGCAAAATATTAAATATTTATTTATTACCTCAAATTAAAAAAGATGATTTTCCGCAGCGCAACAAAAAATGACGTGCCATTTATCATAAAATTGATGGCATACGACAAATTGGGGAAATTAAGGGAAAATTATCAAGAGCCGCTTCCTGAAACATATTACGATGCTTTTGAAATCATTAATTCAGACCCAAATCAGGAATTGATGGTTGCGGAAAACGATAAGGAAATTTTAGCCACTTTTCAACTGACTTTTATTCCGTATTTGAGTTTTCAGGGAAAATTAAGGGCACAAATTGAAAACGTATTTGTTCGGGAAGATTTAACCGGACAAGGAATTGGAAAAAAAATATTTGAATGGGCGATTCAAAGAGCCAAAGAACGAAATGCGCATTTATTGCAATTGACCAGTGATAAACAAAGACCCAGAGCCATTAAATTTTATGAAGATTTGGGATTTATTGCTTCCCACGAAGGAATGAAATTACATTTTAAATAAAAAAACCTTTCCCGATACCCCAAAATTAATTACAAAAAAACAGGCACAACGTCACGCGCCCTTAACAAGATGCTAAGAAAGGCAGGGCAATAAAGTATTTTTTTTCAAAATTGTTTACCCTCCCTTTTCTTAAATTGACGAAAATCATATTTTAAACTGATCATTATCATTTCTTAAAATAGGATTTCAAGTTAAATTTAATTTGTTTGTGGCCATTATTTGATTTTAATACATTTATAATTGCATCGATTTGTTATTTTTTTAGTATCGCCGAACTAAGTTACGATTGCTCCCAACCCCTTCAGACATACTAGTAACAGACAGTAAAACTGGTTCTAGAAGGAAGTTTCAACGGTATTTAAATCGTGTTTTCGCTATGCCCATTTCATAAAGTTATTGAATATTCAACAAAAAAATTATGAAATTAAACATCAAAAATATGGTAAGTAATACCAGTAAAATATTGGTAAAGGAAGAGTTGAAAAAACTTGGTCTTCACTTCATTGTTGTTGATTTAGGCGAAGTAGACGTCCTTGAAGACATTACAGAGGAACAACTAAATCAACTAAAAATAGATTTATCACAATTAGGACTTGAATTATTAGATGATAAGCGAACTGTTCTGATTGAAAAAATAAAAAATATAATCATTGAAATGGTTCTATATTCTGATGAAGATGAAACAATTAAAATAAAGTTTTCTAATTTTTTAAGTGAAAAGCTACATCACAATTATACCTATCTCGCGAAATTATTTTCAGAAGTGCAAGGAATTTCCATCCAACAATTTGTGATCTTACATAAAATTGAACGAATTAAAGAATTGATGTTTTATGATGAGCTCAACATTAAGGAGATTGCCTATAGGCTAAATTATAGCAGTGTTGCACACTTATCCAATCAATTTAAAAAAGTGACGGGACTCTCCCCTGTTCATTTTAAAAAATTGAAACAATTGAAAGACAAAATAAGAAGTCCGATTGAAGAAGTTGGAAACCTGTCCAATAAGAACAAAAAAATGGAAATCTTTCACTAACTATCTATTTGCCTATCAAATTTTTTTTGCCAATCTTGAAAATCAAAATGTGTGAATCATGTAATTAATTATTTTAGTTGTGTAACATTTTTTATAAGGGTGAGGTTACATTTGTAAAACTGTGAAAATTCATTCACAAGATAAATTAAATAAAATGAGTCACGAAAAATTTAAAATATGTATTGATGCCTGCAACGAATGTGCATCAGAATGTGAACATTGTGCAACCGCATGTTCCCATGAAAAAGATGCGCAAGCATTAGCAAAATGTATTGAACTTGACCGCTACTGTGCCGATATGTGTCGAACTGCCGTTGCTTTTATGTCAAGATCAGATAAACATACTTCCAGTTTTGTAACTAAATTTTGTGACTTATGTGCAGAAATTTGCAATGCATGCGCTACTGAATGTGAA
>DPCK01000057.1 GCA_003516285.1 Lutibacter sp.
CTTTGTAAATAATAAAAGTAGGATTCCCTTTAATTCTGAGTGCATTTGCAAGGGTTTCGTTTTTATCAATATCAATTTTTATCACCTTCGCTTTATCGCCAAGGGCAGCTGCCACATCTCGTAAAATATCGTGTACATCGTCAGATTTATCCTCTTCCCATTCTGTGTAAAAATCGATTAACACAGGAATCTCTGAACTAATTAATTCACCGAATTTTGCCATAACCTAACATTTTTTTGTGAAATGTTTAAAAAAATAAAAGCCTTATTCTTACAAATGTAACATTTTTATTTATACAAACGACACTGGCTTATTTTTCAACATAAGGCAATTGCCATTAAATAATAAACATTTTAAAATCTTGCCACTAAAATATTTAATAATACTTCGTGTACCCCAACTTTTACTTTGTGAAACTCTGTGATATAATCATAACACAAAGAAAACACAAAGAGCCACAGAGAGAAATTGCCAGATGAAAAACTTGGCAATTTTATTTTAGCTGCTTTTATTTATGCTTTCTAATGCATAAAAATCAAAAAATTAATCCATCGCATCATAAAGCAAAAATAATGCATTTTATGATGCTGTCACTTTTGCTAAAAAAATTAATAAGGATTTTACAGTAAATCCCCTTGATAAGTTTTACTGGACAATTAATGATTAGTTATAATTGATTTTATTACTTTTACTCAAACAAAAATTTCAATAATACAATTAATGTCAACACAAAAACGCCTTTTCCTTTTAGATGCCTACGCTTTAATTTTTCGCGGCTATTATGCACTTATAAAAAACCCGAGAATAAATTCAAAAGGAATGGACACTTCGGCCATATTGGGATTTACAAATTCTTTGCTTGATGTGATCAAACGAGAAAAACCAGACCATTTAGCTGTGGCATTTGACAATGGCGGTTCGCATTTGCGTTCAGAAGCGTTTCCGGAATATAAAAAAAATCGATTGGAAACACCTGAAGCCATAAGGATTGCCGTGCCGTATATTCATAAAATTTTGGAAGCGATGCACATTCCAATTGTTGAAAAAGAGGGTTTTGAAGCCGATGATTTAATTGGAACGCTAGCCAAACAAGCTGAAAAAGAGGGTTTTAAGACTTATATGGTAACGCCCGACAAAGATTTTGCACAACTGGTTTCCGAAAATATTTTTATGTACAAACCTTCCCGGATGGGTAACGGCATTGAAATTTGGGGAATTCCCGAAGTGCAGGAAAAATTTGAAGTTGAGCATCCGGAACAAGTGATTGATTTGCTGGGAATGATGGGCGACGCTATCGACAATATTCCCGGATTGCCGGGTGTTGGAGAAAAAACGGCCAAAAAGTTCATTAAAGAATACGGCAGTATGGAAAATTTGTTAGCACATTCGCACGAACTTCAAGGAAAAATGAGGGAAAAAGTGGAAGAAAACAAAGAACTTGGTTTGCTTTCAAAAAAATTGGCAACTATTTTATTGGACTGTCCGGTAACTTTTAATGAAAAAGATTATGAATTAAACCATCCCGATTTTGAAAAAGTAAATGAGATTTTAAAAGAACTGGAATTCAGAAGAATTGCCGAAAGCTTCAATACCATATTTAAATTGCCTGTTGAAACTTCAAAAAATGTTCAGAAAGAAGAAAATTCGGTACCTCAAAAACAGCAACCTGCAGCAGAACATCAATTCGATTTATTTTCTTCTTCAGAAAATGTTAATGCGACCGAAACCTTTTCCGCAGGCGATAAAACCACCGAAAACACCAACCATTTATACCAATCCGTAAATTCACCTTTCGCCAGAAAATTGCTTCTGGAAAAATTACTGACACAAAAATCGGTTGGTTTTTATATTGAAACCATTGGCGAAGATTTGTTTGAAACCGATTTGGCAGGCGTCGCTTTTTCCTATGAAAAAGGAAAAGGGTATTTTGTGGCACTACCTGAAAACAAAGAAGAAACACAACAAATTTTAGAAGAAATGCGTCCGTTTTTTGAAAATGAAAATATTGAAAAAATTGGCCACGATCTAAAAAACAGCATCAAAATTCTCAGCAATCACCAAATTGAAATCAAAGGAAAATTGTTCGACATTATGCTGGCGCATTATTTGATAAATCCCGATATGCGCCACGATTTAATAGTGCTCACAGAGACTTACTTGAATTACAAACCCATTAATCTGGATGCTTTTTTGGGTAAAAAAGGAAAAAACCAGATTTCCATTCGTGAAATAGACCTCAAAAAACAAACAGAATACGCTGTTGAAAATGCCGATGTTACGTTTCAGCTTAAAGATTTTTTCGAAAAAGAATTGAACAGCTCCAACCTTACCAAATTATTTGATGACATTGAAATGCCTTTGCTTCGCGTTTTGGCCGATATGGAATTAGAAGGCATCAAAATGGATGCGGAATATTTAAATTCTTTGTCAGAAAAATTAACGGAAGACATTCATCAGTTAGAAACCGCAATTTACAAAGAAGCGGCCATTGAATTTAATTTAGCTTCTCCAAAACAATTGGGAGATGTGTTGTTTGAACATTTAAAATTAATCGACAAACCTAAAAAAACCAAAACAGGACAATATGCAACCGGTGAAGAAATTTTATCGAAACTGGCCACAAAACACCAAATTGTAAAAGACATTTTGGAATGGCGCGGTTTGGTAAAACTAAAAAACACCTATGTTGATGCGCTGCCAAATCAACTGGACAAAAAAACAAAAAGAATTCATACCACTTACAGTCAGGCTGTTGCCGCAACCGGAAGGTTGAGTTCCGTAAACCCAAATCTGCAAAATATTCCAATGCGGACCGAACGCGGGCGCCAAGTGAGAAAAGCCTTTGTTGCGCGAGATGAAAATTATACTTTATTGGCAGCAGATTATTCCCAAATTGAATTGCGCATTATTGCCGCTTTAAGTGAAGATGAAGGAATGATTGAATCCTTCAGGAATTTGGAAGACATTCACGCCGCAACAGCCGCCAAAATTTTTGGCGTTCCGTTAAATGAAGTGACCAGAACCCAACGCGGGGAAGCAAAAGCAGTGAATTTCGGAATTATATACGGACAAGGCGCTTTTACCTTGGCCGAACAGTTAAATAAATCAAGATCCGAAGCAAAAGAACTGATCGACAATTATTACAAAACATTTCCAAAATTAAAAGAATATATCGCCAATCAGGTTGCGTTTGCGCGTGAAGAAGGCTATGTTGAAACCATTTTGGGGCGCCGCCGGTATTTAAAAAATATCAATTCACAAAACGCCATTGTTCGGTCGGGAGATGAAAGAAATGCCGTAAATGCGCCCATACAAGGAAGTGCCGCCGATATTATTAAAATTGCGATGATCAATATTCATAAAATGTTGAAGCAAGGAAATTATAAATCGAAAATGTTGTTGCAAGTGCACGATGAATTGGTTTTTGAGGTGCATAAAGAAGAACTTTCAATTCTAAAACCTAAGATCAAACAACAAATGGAACACGCTTACACACTTGCCGTTCCTTTAATTGTTGAATTGGGCGAAGGTGAAAATTGGCTGGAAGCACATTAAGAAATCGTTGAAGCGCTGATTTGTTGATAAGTTGCCCTTCTACTGCTTAAGTTGACAAATTGTTTATTTGTTAAGATGTTTTTGTAATATTGTATAATTATTTAATTCAGAATCAGTAATTTAAAATTCATCATTGTTTAATTTATTATGTTAAACCTGTTATTTTCTAAACGCTTTTCTTTAGTTAAAACTTTTTCAATATCATTTTTGGCCTTTGCTTTTATAATCAGATTGATTCTTTATGTTTGGTCTTTTAATGAAATTGATTTTTCTTTCATCAACTTCATCAAAATTTTTGGAATGGGATTTTTGTTTGATTTAGGAAGTCTTTCTTATATAATGGCATTTTATTCCATTTATTTATTGCTGGTGCCAAAACAATTTTATGGATGTGCAGTAGATAAATTTCTCACAAAATTTGCTTATGCTTTGGTGCTCTTTTTAATGCTGTTTTCATTTTTGGCAGAAATTGCTTTTTGGGATGAATATGGAAAGCGTTTTAATTTTATTGCAGTAGATTATTTATTATACACCTATGAAATTGTTCAAAATATAAGGCAATCCTTTCATTTAGAGATTATTATAGCCGTTTTAATTATAATTACTTTTTTTTCTGTCAAAATCGCCAAAAATAAAAATGCCTTTAAAGATGCTTTTAACAACTCCGATTCATTTTTAATTAAAATTATTCCCGCCTTCTTTTGGATTTTCGTTCTAAGCAGTTTTCATTTTAACGTTGAAAATAGTGATGCCGAAATTTTTGCGAATCAATATGAAAATGAAATTGGCAAATCGGGTATTTATTCTTTTTTTGCCGCTTTTGATGAAAATGAATTGAATTATAACGATTTTTATGAAACCTATCCTTCAGATAATTCATATCAAATTGTCAGAAATTTACTTTCTTCTGATAAAGAACTTTTAAACAAGAACCCTAAAAGCATTCAAAGACAAGTTTTCAACAGTGGGGAAGAACAAAAACCAAATGTCATTTTTATTGGATTGGAAAGCTTAAGCGCTCAATTTATGCAACGGTTTGGGAACGAAAAAAACCTGGTTCCAGCAATCGACTCTTTGGCGAAAGAATCTATTTTTTTTACAAATTTACAAGCTACAGGCACAAGAACCATCAGGGGAATTGAAGCCATTGTATTGTCAATTCCGCCAACTCCGGGACAAAGCATTGTGAAACGAGAAAATAATGACAACTTATTTACCATTGGCGAAGTTTTTAAACAAAAAGGATACACGCGCACCTTTTTTTATGGCGGCGATGGCCATTTTGACAATATGAATATTTTCTTTGGCAACAATGGCTTTAATATTGTGGACCGAAAAAATAAACTTCGCATCGATGAAGTATTTCCGGTGCAAAGAACCCAAATTACAGATGATGAAGTTACTTTTGAAAATGCCTGGGGAGTTTGTGACGGAGATTTATATGATAAAGTTTTAAAAGAAACCGATGAGCAACACAAACTTAAAAAACCATTTTTTAACTTTGTGATGACCAGCAGCAATCACAAACCTTANNGCAGGAAGGACAGAAATTGATGTAAAAAACTACCACATTCCCGCATTTATTTATAACCTGAAAAATAAAAATCCGGAAGAAATAGATAAATTAAGTTCCCAAATAGATATTTTCCCCACACTTTTCGGCTATTTAAATTGGAGCTATGAATCCAATCTTTTTGGAAAAGACATCCGTAAAATGCAAAAGAAAGATGAACGGGCTTTAATTGCCAATCAATTAAAATTAGGGCTATTAAAAGGAAATAAAGTTTTAATTTTGGACAACCATAAAAAACACACTTTTTATCAGTGGAATAAAGAAAATAATGAGTTAACAGCAAAAAAAACTGATCCCCAATTTCTAAAAGAATCCATTTCTTATTACCAAACTGCCTTCAACTTGTTTAAAAATGGAGGTTTAAAACTAAAAAAAGAAACATTTATTTCAACACGTAAATTAGCAGGGAAGGTTCATTAAATTTTTTTATATGTTTAAACGTTGAATTGTTGAATAATTAATTTTCTTTATACTTAGAAAATGAACTTTAACTGCATTCTTCTGATTCGGTATTCCGTCTTCGGTCTTCTGACTTTTAAACAAATAAACTTTTTTTCAAAAACGCTATTTGTTATCACTAAAATAGTTTGTACATTTGCACTCCCTTTTTAGGGACAAAAATGAATGTTTAACTATAACAAAGAATTTAATTGTGAGTAAATTAAGTTACAAAACAGTATCAGCCAACAAAAATACCGTTACTAAGGAGTGGGTATTGGTTGATGCAGACGGCCAAACGTTGGGTCGTATAGCTTCTGGAATAGCGATGCTAATCAGAGGTAAATACAAAACAAATTACACGCCTCACGTAGATTGCGGAGACAATGTAGTTGTTATCAACGCCGACAAAATTAATCTGACAGGTAAAAAATGGGGTGACAAAACCTATATTCGTCACACTGGATATCCTGGAGGACAACGATCGTTAACTGCTANNGGTACTGAGCACCAACAAACTGCTCAAACACCGAAAATCATTAACCTTAACGATCTAAAATAGTCATGGAAATAATACACAAAATAGGCAGAAGAAAAACAGCAGTTGCTCGTGTTTATGTTTCTGACGGTACCGGAAGCATCACTATTAACAAAAGAGAATTTAAAAACTACTTTACAACAGCCGCTTTACAATATAAAGTTTTACAGCCACTGACTTTAACAGATCACGTAACTTCATTCGATATTAAAGTAAATGTTTTTGGAGGTGGAGTCAC
>DPCK01000053.1 GCA_003516285.1 Lutibacter sp.
TACTCTTTACCAAATTTTATATTGGTTTCTCCGTATAAAATATTAAGGTGTTCAGGCACGGTCTCTTTGGCCAAATTTGCCAAGGCGTGAACAGCCGCCAATTTCATTTCTTCATTAATTTTAGTGGCNNCACTGCCAAATCATATTCAATTTCAGGATTTGGATTTGCCATCGCAAAAACAATTGGGTCTTTTGCCATCGTCATTAACATAGCCGGCGTTACAAGATCTCCTTTTGAAAGTCCGATAAAAACATCACAGTCAACCATTGCTTCTTCCAAAGAATGTAAATCCCTGCTTGTGGCAAACTCCGCTTTTTGTGCATTCAAATTAGGGGCGTCTTTTCTGATAACGCCTTTACTGTCGCACATCACCAAATTTTCTCTAGAAGCGCCAATTGCCAAATACAATCTTGAGCAGGAAATGGCTGCGGCCCCAGCGCCACTTACCACAATTTTAACTTTTGAAAGGTCTTTTCCTGTTATTTCAACCGCATTTTTTAAGGCTGCCGCGGAAATGATTGCTGTGCCGTGTTGGTCATCGTGCATTACAGGAATATCCAATTCTTCTTTCAGTCTGCGTTCAATTTCGAAAGCTTCCGGTGCTTTGATGTCTTCCAGATTAATACCTCCAAAAGTGACTGAAATATTTTTTACGGTTTCAATAAATTTCTCCACATCGTGTGTGTCCACTTCAATATCAAAAACATCGATATCCGCGAATATTTTAAAAAGCAATCCTTTTCCTTCCATTACTGGTTTTCCTGCCATTGCCCCAATATCGCCCAATCCTAAAACTGCAGTTCCGTTAGAAATAACGGCCACTAAATTTCCTTTTGCGGTATATTTATAAACATCATCCGGATTTTTTTCGATGGCCAAACACGGTTCCGCCACACCCGGTGAATATGCCAACGACAAATCTCGTTGCGTTGCGTGTTTTTTTGTTGGTACTACTTGAATCTTGCCCGGACTCGGGTATTGATGGTATAATAAAGCTTCGCTCTGTTTTTTAGAATCGCTCATAATGTTACTAATTTAAAAAAATTGAATCACAAAGTTAACCATTATTGACCCAAAGGAAAGCTAATATTTATCATAGTTTCAAAATAAATGGAAATCGAAATCTCTAAAATAAGGCTATTTTACAGTGTGTATTTTTAAAAAAAAGAATTATAAATTGCAGGATGTTTTGATCATTCAACATCTTCACAAAACTAAAAAAGCCCCTTAAAAAGGGGCTCTTAAAGATAATTAACCAAACTATAATAAATGAACTTCTACCAATTTTTTCATAGTGCCTTGCGTTTTTAAATCGAGATGCCAGCTAAATGCTTTTTCCATCACATGTGGTGTTTGACCTCCTCGTTTTAATGCTTCTTCAACGTAATCTTGCATTTGCTCTTTGTAATCGGGATGCATACAATTGTCAATAATAACTTGTGCGCGTTCTTTTGGGGCCAACCCTCTTAAATCGGCCAAACCTTGTTCTGTTACCAAAATATCTACATCGTGTTCTGTATGATCGTGGTGTGAAACCATTGGAACTACGTGTGAAATAGTGTCGTTTTTGGATGACGACGGACAAACAAAAATGCTTAAGTAGGCACTTCTGGCAAAATCTCCCGATCCTCCAATTCCGTTCATCATATGTGTTCCGCCCAAATGTGTGGAATTCACATTTCCGTAAATATCAAATTCAATGGCGGTGTTTATAGCAATAATCCCCAATCTTCTAATTACTTCAGCTGCATTGCTGATATTTTGCGGCCTTAACACAATTTTGTTTTTATAATCTTTAAAATTTCCAATGAATTTTTTATAACATTCTTCGGAAACCGTGATGGATGAAGCCGATGCAAAAATCATTTTGCCTGCATCAAACAATTCAAAAGTGCTGTCTTGCAACACTTCGGAATACATCGTCAAGTTTTCAAAAGGACTGTTTACAAAACCCGACAACACGGAATTTGCTATTTTTCCGATGCCTACCTGAATAGGCAATAAAGAATTGGTCAACCTTCCTTCTGTCACTTCATTTTCCAAAAATTTAAGAATATACTTGGCAATGGCCGTGGTGTTTTCATCGGGTGCAGAAATTTTTGCCGGACTGTCAGGTCGATCCGTAAATACAACAGCGATTACTTTTTTAGGATCAATTTTTATGTACTCCGTTCCAATTCGTGTTTCGGGATCGGTAATGGCGATTATGTTTCTGTTCGGATAAGGTTTCGGGATAAATACATCGTGTATTCCTTTAAAAGATAAAGGGATGGAAACGTTTATTTCAATAATGATTTCATCGGCCAAAGCAGCAAAATTCGCTGAATTGCCCACTGATGTGGTTGGAATAATAAATCCGTTCGCATCAATATATGTTGCTTCAATAATGGCCATATCCACTTTTGGCAAATGCTGGTTGTGCAACATTTCCGCAGTTTCGCTTAAATGCTGGTCAACATAAAGCACCTCACCCGTATTGATTGATTTACGCAAAGTAGGATCGGCCTGAAAAGGCATTCTTTTATAAATAGCGTGGTTTTTTGCCAAATCGGCATCGGTATCATATCCAAGGGAAGCGCCGCTTAAAAGGGTGATTTGTATATCTTCTGTTTCGGCACGCTTTGCAAAAGCAGGCAAAACTGATTTGCTGTCTCCGGCTTTTGTAAATCCACTCACTCCAACAATTGAATTGTTTTTAATAAATTTCGCGGCCTCTTCAGGCGTAAAAATTATTTTCTTATAATTCTCGAAAAGAATTCGCTCCATCCTTACTTCTTTGTTGTATTGCATATGATTTATTTAAAAAATTAACACTAATTTGCTCAAATAAAATGTTAACCCCATTCATTTAGGGTTGCAATGTAGCAATTCTAAGCCCTATCCATATATTTAAAATGATCAATGATTTATTCAAATCTGGCAAATGAAAAAAAACACACATAAAGAAAAGTATTATTTAACTGAAGTTGATAAAATTGAACATAGCATTTACTGCCATCACGATTTGATGGGCGAGGTTTTTATTGATTCACATTCCCATAAAAAAGGTCAATTTATTTATACGGAAGGAGGAGTTGTTTACATAAAAACAGGAAATAAAACTCACTTTTTGCCCGCCAGGCATTATATGTGGATTCCACCCGATATTGAACATTCCATTTATCCAAGCAAGCCTGAAGTGATTATGCGCAACTTATATTTTCCTGTAGAAAGTACAGATGCCGCGTTTTATCAAAGCGTAGGAATTTACCCGGTGAATGAATTGTTGTGGCAATTGTTGTGTTATACCAGAAAATGGGAAGGTGATATTTTTGAAAATGATGAAGAAAAATTTCCTGTGGTGACCGCTTTTAAAGTTTTGCTGGCACAAATTTCAACCGACCAATTGATGTTGACCCTTCCGCGTCCGAAAGATCCCAGACTGCAAAAAAGTATTGCTTATTTAAATGATAATTTGGACAAAAATATTAAGCTGACAGAAATTGCTGCTTATTTGGGAATGAGTGAAAGCTCGCTTCATCGGCTGTTTAAAAGTGATGTAAAAATGACTTTTATTTATTATTATATGCTGCTTAGAATGTTTAAAGCGCTGGAATATGTGCTTGAAAAGAAATACACCATCGGCGAAATTGCATTGATGGTTGGTTATAGCAGCTTGCCCACTTTCAGCACTACTTTTTTAAAGATTTTAGGAAAAAGGCCTTCTGAATATTTACAAGGAAACAGGATTTATGTGAAATAAAAATCAAGTTGTTGTAGAAATTGATTAAAACATCCCGTTTTCATTAATCATTTCAGCAGGGGTAGCTTGTGCAAAATCCCAAAGCTCCACAACTTTATTTCCTTCAAAACGGAAAATATGCATCACGGCATAATCTGTATCGTTCGGATTTTGTCTGAAACGAGAATGAACGGCCACCAAATCACCATCTTCCAAAGCGCGTAGAATTTCAAAAATTTTATCGGGATTCATTTTAGCGTCTTCTTCAATCGCGAGCATTAAAGTATTTGCATCACCTTTAAAATAAACATTGTGGTGCTTAAAATCCTTTCCAACATAAAGTTTAAATGCTTCTCTTGAGTTCCCTGCTGAAGCAAGTTTTAAAAAGTGCTGCGCTGATTCTTTTTTGGTTTGCATACTTGTTTTGATTTATGAATCTTTTTGAAAGTACAGCTAATTTAAAATAATATATTTAGCTATTTCTATTTACTTAATTTTATTATGAAAAAAATCCCGCGATTGCGGGATTTAAGTTAGTCTTCTTTTTTAGCTTCATCTTTAATGTAAAACATCGATGGATCGGGCCTAAAAGCCCTTTCAAACCAAATTGGCCTGCGTTCTCCGTTTGGCCCAGGTGCAGGACGCGTCATTTTCATCCATTCTTTATATACCTCATGCGATTTGTTGGTGTCCACAAAAATATCGCCATAATGTTCGTCTTTACCCGGTTTTTCAATGCGAACCCGTTGGTGCCAGCAATGCATGCCGCTGATAGGATCGGGGTGCACGGCGTGGGTAATATTTTGGTGTACTCCTCCGTCTTTCCAAAAAATTCGTTTGGAATCTTTGTCGGCTGATTCAAATGGTTCAATGCCAGAAATGGTATTCATTTTCCAGCCGCCTTTGCCATTGCTTTCAATATTTACGGTATTGGTGGCCCACCTGTTTCCTGTTTTATCCTGAGGCCTTCTCCACCTGCCAATATGATGCGAACAGGCAACAACGCCGGGTTTCATACTTTGCGTTACCCAAACTTTATCGATGAAATAACCGATATCGGTATTCATTTTCACCAAATCGCCTGTTTTAAATCCCCAATTCGCCGCATCGTCGGGATGCATCCAAATCGGATTTCTGTTTGAAATTTCCACCAGCCATTTTGCATTTCCTGAACGCGTATGAATCAACGCCGGCAGCCTGAAAGTCGGAACCAGCACATATTCTCCTTTTGATTTGTCCAAATTGTCGAGGTGAATATGGCTTTTTATATAGGTTGGTGTGGCATATTCCGGCCATTTCCAATCGACCATGGTTTGCGAATAAAACTCATTTTTTCGCGATGGCGTTGGGAAACCAACCATGGCTTTTCCGTTAATCATCACCCCGATGTTTTTTCCGTCTTTGGAAATAACATGGGTATTTTCATTCACTGTTGATCCCGCCAGTTGTACTTCGGTTAATAAGGTTTCATTCTTTTTGTACGATTCTCCGCTTTCAATTTCATAGGCGCCATACTTTTGCATGTACTCCAATTCAGTGATACCTTCTTTTTTGGCAGTTTCCGGCAAGCCCGGAACGCGTTCAAAAATGTATTGGTAATATTCGTCGATAGTAATTTTTTCTCCCGGACGGTAAGGCGATTCAAAATGTTTGCGAATTCCCATACTTCCGTCGGGATCTATCCGCCAGCTTAATTCAATAAAAAATTCATCTTCTTCCCAAACTTCTCCAGGATTCACTTCATAAGTCAGTTGCACCGGTTTTCCATTTCTTCGCGCAGCTTCACGCAACACAGGCTGACGAAAAGCCACCCAAGTTCCGCCGTGCGTGGCGTAAGAATTGATATCGTGACGCTCGGAAGCCAATCCCATCGGCAACACAAAATCGGCATGAAAAGCAGTTTCGTTCCAAGTTGGCGTTAATGCGGCGTGCAATCCAAATTTACTTTCGTCCATAAACATTTCCATCCAGGTAAATCCGTCGGGATAGGTCCAAACCGGATTGAAAACCCTCGAAAAATACACATCCAGTTTTCCCCTTCCTTCTTTTAGGAAATGCGGCAACAATTGGCTCATTTCAAAAAATGACAAAGGAAATTCTTTTGGAAAATGCAATTCATTCCATTGTTTCTGTGGTTTNNGGGATGCTTGGCGCAAATTTGTTCCAGATATTTGGGGAAGTTCCGCCTTTTGTTCCAACCGCGCCTGTGAGCACCGTCAAAAAATGCAAACAGCGGGCTACGGCCCAGCCGCCAAGGTTCGACGCACCTGCAGCACGCCAGTTATGTGAAGCAAAACGTTCGCCAGCTTCGCCAATTTTTTGCGCAATCTCCACAATCATATCGGCTTTTACACCCGATTCTTTTTCGGCAAATTCAGGTGTAAACTCCTTGTACTCATCAATCATTGCAGCAATATAATTCTCAAAAGTAATCGCTTTATCAGCGTGTTTTGCCTTTAAATATTCTTGCCAGTTGGTCCAATTTTCCAAATAATCTCTGTTGTACAACTTATTTTGCAAAATATACAATGCCATCGCCAATAAAACAGCAGCTTCCGTTCCCGGATAAGAAGGCATCCAATAATCGGACATGCTTGCGGTATTCGATAAACGAGGATCCATCGTGGCAAGTTTGGCGCCTTTCATTTTCCCTTCAATAATGCGTTGCGCATGCGGATTGAAATAATGACCCGATTCTAAATGTGCGGAAATCAGCAATATAAATTTTGCTTCGGCGTGATCCGGTGATGGCCGGTCGTATCCATACCACAAATTATAGCCAAAACGCGCGCCCGAAGAACAAATATTGGTATGCGAATTATGCCCGTCTATACCCCAACCCTGCAAAATCCAGTTCATGAATTTTTCGTGTCCCGGCCTTCCAACGTGATAAGCAACTTCATTGTGGCGATTTTCTAAAATAGCGTTTCTGATTCTTAAAGAAATAGTGTCAAGCACCTCATCCCAACTTACGCGCTCCCATTCTCCTTCGCCTCTTTTTCCTTTTCTTTTCAGCGGAAATAAAATTCGGTCCGGATCTGTCAATTGATTGATGGTGGCCGGACCTTTGGCGCAGTTTCTTCCTCTGCTTCCCGGATGGTAAGGATTTCCCTCAAATTTTTTGACTTCCTGAGTTTCTTTGTCGATGAATGCCGTTAATCCACAGGCGCTTTCACAGTTAAAACAAGTGGTTGGCACAATTTGATAAGTGACTTTTTCCTTTTTCGGCCAAACTTTCGGATTGTATTCAACCCAATTATCCCATTTTTCAGGCGGCGGAAAATTCTCATATAGCTGCGCTACTTGTTCATCGGTAAAATGGCGCATATCCTGATCATATTCCTGATGGCCGTCTTTATGCAAATTAGGAATGATTCCTAATTTTTCAGCAATTCCTTCTATAAATGATGGTTTTTTGTAACCCATGATGATTTACGATTTACGATTTTTTTATTTTGAATTTCAAACTTTTAACTTTTTAATTAAGCTAACGGAACTCTTTGTGGTGCTTCCACCCAAATTTTCTCTGTGATGAGAATTCCTGCCAAAACACAAACTCCTGATAACACAGCCACTAATTCTCCAGCACCCAAAAGCAACAATGCCAATGGAATGATGTTTCCTACTAAAACGGTTACACCCCAAAACAGATTTTTATACCTTCCTTTCGTGATCATTTTCACCACCATTTTTGCTGAAGTGGTTGGATGTGTGATGGTCAATTCGGTAACCAGCGTAAACAGGTTCACCACCAAGGCAATAATCATAGTATTTCTTAGCATCACCATCCAATCTTCATAACCGAAAACCAAGGAAGCAATCACAAAAATTGCGGTTCCGGCCATCACGCTATGCACCAACATATGCAACGGTAATGTTGGACTTTGCCAAAAATCGCGGCCTTTTGCCTGTGCAAACAAGAATGCGGTATAAATTGCCAACAATATGGCAAAAACTGCGGTAATCCATAATAAAACAGTTTCACCGGTTTTTATTTCGAAGAAGGTCATTGCGCCCCAAATTGTTACCAACAATCCGAAAACAGTAAGCGTGTAACCGCCTTTCACCAACCAGGAATTCCACTGCGGACGCAATAAAACATTTAAAAATCGGTCTGGTCTGTCTAAATCCATCACCAAGAATAATCCTGTTAGCCCNNGTGGAAACTTCCCAGCCCCACAATATTCCTTTATCCGGCGTATCATAAACCCTGCGGGCTTTTCCGTTCAATACATCTATATAATTCGGATTTTCACTGTCTTTTCTTTGGTAAGCGGCTTCAATATCATTGTCGATGGTCATCTGCAATAAATCGAACTCCTTATTGCTGTACATCATTTTTTCCGCAGCTTTGGCAAAATGTCCAACGCCACGTGCCTGTGAACTCCATAAACTTGGACCCGATCTGTCGGTTGCTTCCGGTACCAAAGAGGAATCATCTCCATCTATATAAAACAAATTAGGATTGGTACCTTTTTCAGGCTTGCGAACTTTCACAGCCTGACGCGCCAACAATTGCGAAATCTCCGTGTTCGGATTGTGCATGTCACCTGCAATAATGGCGTGTTCGGGACAAACGGATACGCAAGCCGGCTCCCGGCCAACATCTACCCTATGCGCACAATAATTGCATTTTGCCGCGGTATGTGTATCCGGATCAATATACAAGGCGTCGTACGGACAAGCCTGCATACAAGATTTACAGCCAATGCAACGGTTGTTGTCGAAATCCACAATCCCATCTTCACGGGTGTAAAGCGCCTGAACCGGACAAATTTCCACGCAAGGAGCGTCGGTGCAATGGTTGCAGCGCATCACGGAAAAAATTCTTCGCGTATTTGGAAATTCTCCTTTTTCAACCTGCTTCACGTAGGTTCTGTTTACTCCAATAGCCACATCATGTTCTGATTTACAGGCTGTTGTACAAGCGTGACAACCAATGCATTTGCGATTGTCTATGATAAAACCATACTTCATATTTTTGAAAATATTTTGAACTATAACAAATTTAACGAATGTAAATATTAGTTTTGTGATATTCATCACGCAATTGATTATTTAGATGTATTTTAAATGAATCGCCTTTTTTAGGCAGAAATAATTTATTTTTGCTGAAATTTAAGCCATGAAAATTCAACTGTTATTTTTTGGAATTGCTACAGATTTGGTAGGTGAAAATTCAATTTTTTACGAATTGAATTCGGAAGAAACTGTGCTGGCGTTAAAAAAGGAATTGCTGTTGAAGTATCCAAAATTAAAAAACATCGATGAATTTGCCATTGCCGTAAATGAGGAATATGCCGAAGATGATTTGGTTTTGAGAGAAAATGATGTGGTAGCAATCATTCCGCCGGTAAGCGGAGGATAAAGCCACCGGACCCCGAGAGGAAATTAAAAAATTAATTATGAAAAACACCGCTGTTTTAATTACTTCGGAAAAATTAAAGGTTCAGGATTGTTATGATTTTGTGCAGGATGCTGCTTGTGGCGGCATTGCCTTATTTGTGGGCACTGTTCGGAATTCAACAAAAAATAAGGAGGTTTCTTTATTGGATTTCAGTTCATACGAACCAATGGCTTTGAAGGAAATGCAAAAAATTGCCGATTTGGCTTTGGCAAAGTTTCAAATCCATAAAATAGCCATTCATCATGCGGTTGGTGAATTGCAAATTGGTGATATTCCTGTGATTATCGCTGTTTCTTCCGCCCATAGAAAAGCGGCTTTTGAAGCCTGTGAATTTGCCATTGATACCTTAAAAGAAACAGTTCCAATCTGGAAAAAAGAGCATTTTAACGATGGCGAAGTTTGGGTGAATTCGCATCCATGATAATAAATAATTAAGATTTAGAAATCTCTAAATAATTTCCATTTTCTTCAACAAAAATGAGGCATTCATATTTTTACAAATACCTTCTTTCAGTTTGTAATCGAAAAACAATTCATCATCAATAATTTCCGCATCAAAATAATAGTTTTGAACTTCTGGCATTTCCTTTTCTATTTCACACAAACTTAAATCGTGCGTGGCGATAATTCCGGTCGATTTTGAACTGACTAATTTCTGGACAAATTTTTTCGAGCCAATCGCCTTGTCCGTGCTGTTTGTCCCTTTTAAAATTTCATCCAAAATGATAAAATAATCTTCATTTTTAATTTCGTCAACAATAAATTTTAACCGTTTCAATTCAGAAAAGAAATACGATTCATTGCCAGCCAAAGAATCCGAAGTTCGCATACTGGTAATCAATTTAATGGGCGAATACTTAAATTCATCGGCACAAACCGGCAAACCCATATTTCCCATCACAATCGACAAAGAAACCGTTCTTAAAAAAGTGCTTTTACCGGCCATATTTGCGCCGGTAACAATGAAAAATTGCTGATTTTCAATGGTGAAATCATTGTCAACCCGCTGCAAATCTTTCAACAAAGGATGTCCTAAATTTTTAGCGGCAATCACATTTTTATGTTGCACAATTTCGGGAAAAACATAATTTGGATGGTTAAAAGCAAAATTTGACAGGGAATTTTGCGCATCAAAAAAAGCAATCACATTGATCCAATCCGACACTTTGGTTTTATAACTGTCCATCCATTTTTCCAGATTATGGGCCAATTTTAAATCGCGCAATAAAAAAGCATTTCCAAAAAAAGCGATAATCAGGTTATTGCGTTGGTCGAAAGCGTCCAGTATTTTAGAAAATTTGTCGAAAATGACAGATGCTTTTTGGGATTCAGTTTGAATTTCTTGTTGCTTTTCCTTCAAAATTTGTGATTCAAACGAGGCTGTTTCAATTTCACCCAACAATTTATGGTATTGCTTAAAAGTGTCTTTGGCATTGCTCGCCTCTTTGTACAATTCGTTGGCTTTATTGTAATAAACGCCAGAAATTCCCAATCCGACAAAAATCCAAAGTAACAAGATTTGGTCGGCAATCATTTGCATCGCAATTAGCACAATGAACACCAATGTAATTATTGAAAAAAGCATTGGCAAAAATGACAAAAATTTAGGGAATACCGATTTATAATTTTGTATCCAATTCACTATTTCCTTTGCAGGATGTTCCACTTTCACCAAACTTGCCAAAGCAGAAAATTGCTGCCGCCATTTGGGTTTTTTGCTCAATTCCTGAATGCTTTGTTGCTTATTTACAATGTTTAAAATATCGTTTTTCGTCAATAAATCAACAAACTCCTGTCGGCCTTCATTGGTGACTGTTCGATTGGTATATTGGAAAAAAGAACCTTTGCCGAACAAATCAATGTCGTAACTAAAAGGATGCGCAGGATTTATAAATTCGATTCCGCCATTTAAGGAAAAATAATCCCTGTTTAATACGTTGATCTCCGTTTTATTAATTTCAATTAAAGCTTTATTGAGATCGCTTTTGTATTGCAATTTGGAATGTTTGTTCAACAAATAAATGAACAAAATTGTGGCAATCACCACGATATAAATCATCATTCTAGCATCGCCAAAAAAGAAATAAATGCCGGCAACGGCCGTTAAAAAAACGAGCAGGCGCAAGGAACTTGAAAGTGCCAATTGCTTTCTTAAACTTTTCTGTTCCTGCTCAAAGTGTTCTTTTTCTGCAGTATAAAATTCTAATGGTTGTTGCATTTAATAATTTATGATGCCTTCAGACAAACTAACGACTGAAAGCAATGGATATTTTTCTTTTAGTTTTAAAGTAATTTCATAGCTGGTAATTCCCTTTTTGCAAACAATTACGTAATGTTTTTTAAAATTTGGTTGAAAATTTTCAACATCAAAAGCATTGTATGGCATTTTTTGATGCACTTTGAATGGCAAAAATTCATCTGAATTGTTAAGTACACTCACAATTTCTAAAGTTGAATCGTCAATTTTTTCTTTTAATTCAGAAGCAGAAATCAGCAAAGAAGGATCTTGATTTTCGCAGGTTTCAGCAAGATAATTTGATTTTTGAAAAATAGATTTTATGTCTAAAGCGTTGTTTTTCTTCAGCTTCATTTTGAATTGCGAATTCTCCAACGCATTGTAAATCAGCAATTGGTTTGTCAGCAATTTACCCGTTTTGGTGATTAATTTGATTACTTCATTTGTCTGTAAAAGCGCAATCATCCCAACTATTGGATTCATCGTTCCGGCTTCTTCGCAGTTGGGAATATCGGTGGCGATTTTGGGGAATGCATCCCGTAAATTGCAGCTATAATTTCCATCTTCACCCAACACATTAAAGGTCGCCGTATAGCCGTCGAATTTGTATAAAGAGCCGTAAACCAAAGGTTTTTTCGCCAAAACACAAGCATCATTTATCAAATATTTCACGGGCAAATTATCGGTTCCGTCAACCACCACATCAAAGCCTGAAATCAATGCCAAGATGGAATTTTTTGTGACTGCTTCATTGGTAACAGAAACTTTGGTGAAAGGCGTTCTTTTCTTTATTTCATTGGCGAGTACTTCCACTTTTGGCTGATGAATATCTTCCGTTTTATAAAAAACCTGACGGTGCAAATTAGAAACCGAAACCGAGTCGAAATCCACCAAATGAAGCGCTCCAACACCGCTTGCCGCCAAATAAACGGCAACCAGACTTCCTAGTCCGCCACAGCCAATCACCAACACTTTTGCCTGTTGCAACAGTGCTTGTTTGGCTTCACCAATTTCCGGCAAGGTTGTCTGACGCAAAAAATAGGTTTCTTTATTGAAATTCATCGTATGTTAAAATGGATTTATTCCTCGTTTATTTCTTTGTGGGCCGCCTTAAATTCTTCTGGTGTATTGATGTTTCTGATGAAATCATCATCAATCTCAACAATTTCTATATCCGAATTTAGCAAAACTTTCCGCGGACAAGAATAGCCCTGGGCCAAATAATTGAGCAATAAGGTATAACTTTTTGGCTCCCAAATGGTAATTAATGGCTCCGGAAACTGACTGTTTTTTCCTTTTATGGCAGTCGCCACTTTTGACGGATTTCTGTGTTTCAGCAACAACTTGATGACTTCATCATTTACAAAAGGCAAGTCGGTTGCCAAAACCAGCCAAGCAACATCCGGATTTTCCTGAAACGCTGAACAAATGGCGCCAAACGGCCCCAAACCAAAAAATTTGTCGGTGATTTTGTTTTCGATTCCTATTTCCTGGTCTTCTCTAACAGACAAATAAGTTTTTAAATGGTTTTTTTCCAACAATTCAATGGCCACATCGCGCTGATTTTTACCATAAAAGTTAAGCGTGCCCTTGTCGGTTCCCATTCTGGTGCTTTTACCGCCGGCCAAAACCAATCCTTGAATGGGCGCTATCTTTTCCTTTATTAAATTTTCAATATGTTTTGAAATTTTGTCGATTTCAGATATATGATAACACAGTAAGTTTTTTATCTGTGGATTTTTTTCTTCCAAAAAATCGAAATATTTGGTGTCATCGGTTAATTTGATGACAAACTGAATGTTGTTCAACTGACCCAGTCTTTTCAAAACAGAAGCTTCTTTTTCCTGGTCTAAAATCAGAATTTGTTTGGCACCTTCAAAATGATTTCCGTTGATGAACACCAAATCGCTCTGAGAAAATTGCACACGCTGATTGAATTTGTTTAACCCAAATTTTTGAGAAACATTAAGTGTTCCATTGGCATTAAAAGTAAAAAAATCAAAATTTTTCTCTTCAATTTCTTCATTGTGTGAAGCGTCCAGATAGGCCAATTTATACATTTCCAATTTTTCGGAAACCTGCTGAACCAAATTTGAAATAACGCCGCATTTTATACCCACAATGGCAATTTCATTCGGTGCGAAATTGTCGTTGTCCCTTAATTTAAGTTTTGTGTGTTTTTGATGCTTACTCATTTTTTATATCACTTTTTCCGCCGGATTTCTTTACCAGTTTCACTTCTTTTATCACCATTTTTTGAGAAATGGATTTGCACATATCATAAACGGTGAGTGCAGCAATAGTCGCGCCAGTTAACGCTTCCATTTCAACACCGGTTTTTCCTTCCATCGAAACAGTGCATAAAATCTCAATATTTTCCCTGTCGGTAATTTCAATGTCAATATCGATGCCGTTAATTAACAAGGGATGACACATTGGAATCAGTTCCGAAGTTTTTTTAACTGCTTGAATTCCGGCAATAATCGCAGTTTGGAAAACCGGGCCTTTTTTAGTGATCAATTCTTTATCTTCAAAATGCGCAATAATTTCGGCGCCTAAAAACATGACGGCTTTTGCGGTTGCCGCTCGGTTGGTGACTTTTTTATCACCAACATCAACCATTTTTGGCTGATTTTTTTTATTGATATGAGAAAATTTATTTTCCATAAGTGAAAGATTGCTTTGCTGCCTAGGCAATGGCGGATTACTGTCGATAAATAATTACAGGAAAAACTTCTCCTTTGGTAAAATTACTGCGATTATCCGGTAATTCCAAAAAAGCATCGGCCTCAGCCAAATTGGCCAAATCTCCCGACCCTTTTCCTGAAATGGGTGTTGCCCATAATTTACCTTCAACCTGATTTAATTTCACCTGTAAAAAATAGGTAAGTTCGGGTTTAAAATAAAAATCTTCGCTAAGGATTGCCTGGTGTTGGTTTTCAAAATTCAATCCAACGGATTTATAATGCCACGGATAAAAATATTTTACGCAATTTACAAAAGTNNCCAAACCAAAATGGTTTTCCCGGACGTTGTTTAACTTCGTGAAAAAGTTTTTTTACGCCCATTTCGTTTAACACTTCGGGAATAAAATCGAATTTTCCTTTGGAAACCGCACCACTGAAAATCAGCACATCATAATTTTTCAATAATGATTCAATTTGGGTTAACAGCACTTGCTTATCATCCAAAATATGTAATGTTTCGGCTTTTATTTGCAGTTTTTCCAACAAAGAAACCATGGTAAAAACATTGCTTCTTCTAATTTGATGGTCAGCCGGGTTCTCATCAACCTCAACCAACTCATTGCCGGTTGAAACAATGATCACTTTTGGCTGTTTTGCAACTTTTACAACAGATTTCCCAACGGTGGCAAAAACGCCAATTTCCGCAGGAGAAATGAGGGTGTTTTCCTTTACCAGTAAATCTCCCTGCTTTTTGTCAGTTCCTTTTAAATGAATATTTTGAAAGCTTTTTACGGCCTCTAAATTTATTGTGGCAATTCCGTTTTCAATGGTCAGCAATTCATATTGAATTACGGCATCCGTATTTTTTGGCAACACCGCACCTGTCATCGCTTCCAAACAATTGCCGGCATTTTGAAGTGTTAATTGCTCACTTCCTGCAGCTTGAATCCCTTCAATTTTAAACGTTCGCTGTCCGCTGTTAAAAGCTGCTGAGGAAATCGCAATTCCGTCCATACTCACCCTGTCAAATGGAGGGAAATCGCGATCGGCTAAAATATTTTCCTTCAAAATTCTCCCGGAGGAATTTAAAAAATCCACTTCTTCAATGCCAAAATTTTGTGAATTATTTACGACAATTTCTAATGCTTCTTTTACTTTAATTAAGTTCATAATTGTATAAAATTCTGAATTTAAAATTCATTAATTTTCTTTAATTGCCCGAAAAAAAGCATCTAATTTAATAATATCCAAATGCCCGTTTGTTCTGACTCCGCTGCATAAATCCAATCCGTAGGGATTCACTTCTTTAATTGCCTGTAACGCATTTTTTGGCGTTAATCCGCCGGCCAAAAAAACGGGAACGGTCACTTTATTCACAATTTCTTTACTAATTTCCCAATTGTGGATTCTGCCTGTTCCGCCCAATTCTTTTGTCGCTAAATTTGGATTTCCGCTATCCAAAAGAATCAAATCTACAAAATTTGAAATTTTAAGCGCTTCGTCAATAGAACTTTCATCTAAAACGTGTAAAACCTGAACAATTTTAATGTGGGGCAATGCCGACTTAATTTGTGAGTGCGAACCTTGCTTAAGCGCATCAACCAACTGAATGGTTGTGGTATTTACTTTTAAATAATGCTGAATTATTTTTTCTGCGCTCGTTTCGCTTGTCAGCAAAAAAGTATCGATATGTTTTGGGACAGAAGCCGCAATTTCTGCAATTAATTGATTACTTATAATTCCGGGGCCGCTTGGCATATGACCAACCAAACCCAACGCAGAAGCACCGGCGTTAATGGCTAATTTAGCTTCTTCTATGCTGCTAATGCAACAAATTTTAATATGTGTTTTTTTCATTTAACCGCCAATAGTTGACATACTTTCCGAAACAACGTTTTCCCGAGCAGCTTCAGCTATAAATCCGTTTTCCGGTTTGTGATGAACGGTATCGATAAACAGTTTTTTAAGTTCGTCATCGCTTGCGCCATTTCTTATAAAGTCACGAACGTTAAAAACGCCTCCGTCAAACAGGCAGTTTTTAAACATTCCTGTTGAAGTAATGCGAATTCGGTCACAATCGTTGCAAATAGTACGCGTAAATGCCGGGATAATGCCAAAAGCTCCCAGATAATTTGGAATTCGATAATTTACTGAGGTAGAAGATTTTTTTGATAAAATAGGCTCAACTTCCAAATAATTATTTTTTATGTGGTTCAGTATTTTTTTGAAATTCCAAACTTCTGAAATGTCTCTTTGCCCTTTTCCGTTGAAAGGCATTTCTTCAATAAAACGCACGGCAATATCCTTGTTTTTGGTAAGTTCAATAAAATCGATGATCTCATCGGTATTCACGCCAGACTGCACAACCACATTCAGTTTTAATTTTAAACTGCTTTTATCTAATTTTTCAAAAGTGTCATAAACACTGTGAAAAACATCTCGCCGCGTAATTTTTGCAAACTTTTCCTTTTGAAGGCTGTCCAAACTCAAATTAATGGCATTGATTTTAAAAGCTTCCAATTTATCAATATGGTTTGAAATTAAAGCGCCGTTTGTGGTGATGTTAATTTCCTCCAGTTTATCATTAAAAGAAAGCGATTCCAAAAAATTCACAAAATCTTTTCGCACAAAAGGTTCTCCGCCTGTTAAACGGACTTTATTAACACCCAATTCGGAAAGTACACGGGTAATTCGGTACATTTCTTTATAGGAAAGCAGTTCTTTTCTGTCCACAATGTCAATTCCTTGAGCCGGCATACAATATTGGCAACGCAAATTGCAACGGTCAGTGACTGCCAATCGCAAATAGGTGATTTTTCTTCCGAATTTGTCTAATAACTCCATTAATTCAGGGTAATTTTATTTCTTCCCAATGTTACAGTTTCGTCTTTTTCCAGTTTTTCCAAAATCCTTGATATTGCTTCCCGGGAAACTTTTAAATCGCGCGCTATGTCAAAATGCTTTTTATTGATGGTGTTTTCATTGGTAATTAAACTGTTATATTCCAAATATTTTAACAACCTGAATTCTAAATTTTCAAAAGCGATGTCGTTAATTTTCTCAATTAAAAACGCTGTTTGCTGTTGATTCAACTTAAAATAAAAAGAACGCCAAGTGCTGTATTTTAAAAACCACGAAATTACAACTTTTGCAGGAATCGCTATGTACGTTACGTTACTTTCAGCTTTTAGCCTTATGTCACTTTTATTGCCTCCTATTGCATAAGTTATGGCAATCGCACTGGTTTGTTTTGGCGTTAAATAATGCAAAAAAATACCGTTTCCTTTTCCGTCGCGTCGCTTTACTTTTACAATTCCCGAAACAATTAAGGGAATAAACTCAATATCCGTCCTAACATCTAAAATAATTTTATCAGCATCAACAGTTTTTAAAATGCCATTGTTACAAATTTCAGTCCGTAAATTTTCTTCAAATAAATCGGAAAAATTAGCTGCAACAATGTCGTGTATTTTCATCTGTTTATATTTTATTTTTTATTGGTACAGATGCAGTTCGCCATGAATCATTCTACAGTGTGTCAAAATTTGTTATGGCTCGTTTCATCTGTTTATCTTTTATTTTTTATTGGT
>DPCK01000098.1 GCA_003516285.1 Lutibacter sp.
GCTATTTTATCCGGATTAGATATGAACAATGCCGCAGTCAGAAATAACGGAGGCGGTTTTTACAACCACGAACTTTTTTGGAATGTGATGTCCCCAAACGGCGGCGGAAAACCAAAAGGCGAATTGGCAGCAGCCATTGACGCTGCCTTTGGCTCATTTGAAGCTTTTAAAGATGCGCTTTCTAAAGCTGCAGTGACCCGTTTTGGGTCGGGATGGGCTTGGTTATGCGTTCACGGTGGCGGAAAAGTGGAGGTTTGCTCTACTGCAAATCAGGATAACACCTTAATGCCGGGCATTGGCTGTGGAGGTTTTCCAATTTTAGGATTGGATGTTTGGGAACATGCTTATTATTTGCATTACCAAAACAGAAGACCAGAATATGTTGAGAATTTTTTCAATGTGATCAACTGGGATTATGTTTCAAAACTTTACGCAGAAAATAAATAATTTTATTGCAGATTAAACTGAGTTATTCTGAGAAGTTTAACCTTATTTGTCAGTCAAATTTAAACCAAACCGAAACAGAATTTATTTTGTTTCGGTTTTTTTAATTTTAATTTAATTTGATCTTTTTTCCTTATTTTTGAAAATCAACGCTTTCAATCTAAAAACTTAAATATATGGCATTTAAAAAATTATTTTTATTCGTTGCAGTTTTCAATTCAATAGTAACTTTTGCGCAAATTGACTTAAACTATCAAACGCCTCATCAGGATATTCTGTCCTTGGCTGATGCGCCGATGCCTCCGACAATGAACATCAATTTTGATGGCACAAAAGCCATTTTAATTTATAGAAATCAATATTCATCTATAGAAGAGCTTTCGGAAACCGAATTGCGTTTGGCGGGATTGCGTATCAACCCAAAAATCAATAGCGCAAGCAGGGCAAGAAATTTTAATAAGATCAGTGTTTTTGAGGTAAATACAAAAGTGGAAATTCCTATTTCCGGAATGCCTGCGAATCCAAAAATCACTGATATCAGCTGGTCAAATGCTCAGGATAAAATAGCCTTTTTGAATACTACAGAAACTGGTGTTTCACTTTGGGTAATTGATTACAACAAACGAAAAGCAACCAAACTGACAGATGCAAATTTGAATGCCAATATGGGGAATCCGTTCACTTGGCTGAAAGACGATTCAGGTTTATTGGTGAAGTTTTTACCCGCAAACAGAAAGCCGCTTATCGACACACAAAATGCAGTGCCTTCTGGGCCAATTATTTCAGTAAATGAAGAAGGCCAAAAAGCACAAAACAGAACCTATCAGGATTTATTGAAAAACACCAATGATGAAGCTAATTTTGAAACTTTAGCGCGGTCAGAACTTTGGAAAGTTTCCCTGGACGGTAAAAAATCCAAATGGAAAGAAGTTTCACTATACAGAAGCATTTCAACTTCACCAGACGGAAAATATTTTTTGATTACTGAAATGAAAAGACCTTTTTCTTACATCGTTCCGTTTTCAAGGTTTCCAACTTCCTATAATGTGTATGACAGTAAAGGAAGTTTGGTAAAAACCATAGTTGATGTTCCTTTAATTGAGGAGCTTCCTCAAGGATTTATGGCGGTGCAAACAGGTCCAAGAAGTATTTCTTGGCGCGATGACCAGCCCGCAACACTTTCTTGGGCGGAAGCATTAGATGGCGGAGATCCAGAAAAAAAAGTAGATTACAGAGACCAAATTATGTTGCTTGAAGCTCCGTTTACGGCAAGTCCTAAACCTTTGATAAAAACCAAAATGCGATATGGAGGCATTGAATGGGGTAACAGCAATTTGGCGACAATTAACAGTTTTTGGAGGAATACCAGAACGTCACGAACTGAATTGTTTGATCCTTCCAATCCTGATAAAGAGCCAATTCTTTTTAGCGAACGAAATTCACAAGACAGCTATGGCGATCCGGGAAATTTTGTGACTGTCAGAAATCAATTCGGAAGAAATGTTTTAGCGGTAAAAGACCAAGCACTTTATCTTGTTGGAGATGGTTTTTCGGCAGAAGGAAAGTTGCCTTTTGTGGATAAATACAGTTTAAGCGAAAATAAAACACAGCGATTATTTCAGGCTGAAAAAGGAGAAATGTTGGAGAGCTTTGTTAGAATGATTGATTTGGATAAGGGTATTGTGCTCACACGTTTAGAAAGCAACAACATATTCCCAAATTTCTACCTTAGAAATATTTTTACAGGCGAATTAAACCAATTGTCTTCATTTGAAAATCCGTTTAAAACCATTCAAAATGTGCATAAGGAAGTTATCACTTACAAAAGAGACGATGGTTTAGAACTTTCAGCCACATTGTATTTACCGGTGGGTTATGACAAAACCAAAAAAGAAAAAATGCCAATGATTATGTGGGCGTATCCAAGAGAGTTTGTTGATGCGGCAAGCGCTGCCCAAGTTACCAGCAGCAGCAACCAATTTACATATCCAAACTATGGTTCTCCCATATATTGGGTAAATCGTGGCTATGTGGTTTTAGACAATGCGGCTTTTCCTATTGTTGGCGTAAATAAAGAAGAACCTAATGACACTTTTTTAACGCAATTGGTTGCCAACGCAAAAGCAGGAATTGATGCCGTAGACGCTTTGGGATATATTGACAGGGATCGTGTTGCTGTTGGCGGACATAGTTATGGCGCATTTATGACCGCGAACTTGCTTTCACATTCCAATCTTTTTGCCGCAGGAATTGCAAGAAGCGGCGCTTACAACAGAACATTAACGCCGTTTGGATTTCAGGGAGAGGAACGCAATTATTGGGAAGCTCCAGAAATTTACAATGCAATGTCTCCTTTTATGCATGCCAATAAAATGAAAACACCAATGCTTTTAATTCATGGAGAAGCAGACAACAACTCGGGAACTTTTCCTTTGCAGAGCGAGCGTTATTTTAACGCCCTGAAAGGATTGGGCGCTCCTGTTCGTTTCGTGATGCTTCCAAATGAAAGCCATGGTTATGCAGCAAGGGAAAGTATTATGCATATGCTCTGGGAACAAGATACTTGGCTAGAAAAATTTGTAAAGAATAAAGGGAAATAAGACAAGAAATTAACTTAACGTAGATTATCTAGAGTATAAAAATTTATATATAAAAAAACCCTTTGTAAATCTTTAATTAAGATAGCAAAGGTTTTTTTATGAATAATAATTGCTTTTGTTGCAAATTTTTAAGTTGTACAAGCAGTCGCTAGAAGTGTTAACTTTTACACAAAGCTAATTTCCGTTTTATTTGGTATTTATTCTGAAAATAAATTTTAGAGATAGAAGTTATTATTCAAAATTAAGCGGTCCATAAAAATTCATTTGCCGCATAATCCAGTTTTTTCTGTTTTCAATGTATCCCGAAGATCTAGTGGCTCTAAATTTTCTTGGATTTGGTAAAATGGCCGCTATGGAAGCCGCTTCATAGGCGTTAAGTTTCGATGCCGGTTTTCTGAACCAATGTTGTGCCGCCGCTTCTGCGCCATAAATTCCTTTTCCCATTTCAATGCTGTTTAAATACACTTCTAAAATGCGTTCTTTGCTCCAAAAAACTTCTATTAAAAAAGTAAAATAAACCTCAAAACCTTTGCGGATATAGCTTCGTTGCGGCCAAAGAAACACATTTTTCGCTGTTTGTTGCGAAATGGTGCTTCCGCCTTTGATGCGTTTTCTTTTTTTGTTTTTTTTAAAGGCTTTTTCAATGGCTTCGAAATCAAAACCGGAATGTTCCATAAATTTTTGGTCTTCGCTAACGATTACGGCTTTGCCCAAATTTGGAGAAATTTTTTTCATCGAAACCCAATCGTGTTCAAATGGCGCTTTTTCGCCTTTGCCCCATTGCTCCATATTTCGAATAATCATTAAAGGCGTAAAAGGAATCGGAACCCAGCGAAAAACAATCACCGAAAAAACCGAAAGCGCCATAAAAAAAATGATGGCTTTAAAAATCCATTTAAAAAGTTTCTTAAAAAATCTCTTCATATTTTTTAATCTTCCAGTTGATAGTCAATGGTGGAAACCACCCTTACAATTTTAATATGAGAGGTATTTGGATCCAAATCAGTTATAGAAAACTGTCCTTGATTTGCACTTTTAATCTTGCTGACTTTAGAATTGGAATCCAAGGCAAATTTTTCGGCTACTTCCCGTGCGTTTTTGGTTGCTTCTTCAATCATTGCGGGTTTTAAATCATTCAAGCCTGAAAAACTATACTGAATGGGTTGCCAGGTATTTTTTGAGCTGATTAAAATGCCTTTCGAAATAAGTTCCAATGAATTTGTAAGCGCTTTTTGAAGTTTTTCAATATCGTTGGTTCTCACAGTAAAATCTGAACTTGCAATATATCTGAATTCCCGGTTTTGATTATCGCCGCCATATAAAACAGCTTTTGAATCGTTAATGTTGGTGGTGCCGCTAATCAATTCTTTTTCGGTAAAACCTTCCTTCAAAAAAAAGTCTTTGATTTCTTTATTTTGTTTTTCCAAGTCGAATTTCAATACATTTAAATCATTTCCGGCAATGGTGATGCTAATTGGCCAAACAGCCAAATCGGCATTTACTTGTTTTTCCGATAAGCCTTTTACCTGTACAGATCGCTCAAATGCTTTTCCGTTTTTATAAGTATTCCCAATAAAATAACCTGCAGCCACTATTGAAATGGCGATGACAATTGTTTGAATCCATCCCCTTTTTTCCATTTTCTTAATTTATAAAGTTGAGAGTTGTTTTATGAAACAACTATGTACAAAAGTATGACTTTTTTGAATTGAAATTAACTTAAAAATCAATGAATTGTTTTGTATAGCCTTATTATTTGCTGTTATTTTTTTTGGTGCTTCAGCTACTTTATCAACAACGAATATGCGAGAATCATTTCCATCAACAAGTTTATAAATTATGTTTCATTTTTTTTGCTGAATTTGTGTTGGCATCATTTTCATTGTAAATTTCAAAACTTTGGGTCAATTTATTGTTCACAATGTAAAGATTGTCGGGGTCTCTTAAACTCTTATTGAGTTTTTCGTTTTTACGTGGAATTGTGTGTGGGATATTTTTTAAATATTTTGTTTGGCGCATATTTTGACTTCATTTTTCATTTAAAGAAGTTTCATTTTGAATTTCATTTTTGAATATTTTATGATTTCAAGTATCAGCAAAACAATTGCGGCACCGATAATTGAGATTGAAAAATGACTAAGTCCAGGATAATCAAAACTGAAAATGGATTGAAGATATGGCGCAGAAATAAGCAATACCATCAATCCCGAAGCGGCAATAATAATCACAAGCAACGCGATGTTTTTCTCCAATAAAACCATGATGAAGTTTCGGGTTTTTGAAAGTGTGGTCAATATCAAAAAAATGTTTCCAATAATTAGGGAAGAAAAAGCAATGGCCCGTATTTCCCCATCAGTATGGTTTTCGCTAATGGCCAAAAAATAAACAGCGACAACCATCGCCAACAATAAAAATCCCATAGCCGCACTGCTAAAAATTTTCTTAAATCCAAAAAATTGCATATTAGGCTTCCGTGGGGGACGATCCATAATGCCTTTTTCTTCTTTTTCAGATTCAAAGGCGATAGAGCAAACAGGGTCAATAATCAATTCCATAAATACAATGTGAAGAGGCATCAGCAATATTGGGAGTCCAGGAAAAAAAGCAGGCAATAAGGTAAGTCCAATAATAGGAATGTGGATGGCAATAATGTAAGACATCGCTTTTTGAAGGTTGTCAAAAATTTTGCGTCCCGCACGAATTGCCGATACGATAGAGCTGAAATTGTCATCCAACAACACCAAAGAAGAGGATTCCCTTGCCACATCAGTTCCTTTTCCGCCCATTGCAATTCCAATGTCGGCTGCTTTTAGCGCAGGTGCATCATTTACGCCATCGCCTGTCATAGCTACTACTTCGCTATTTGCTTTGAGCGCTCGTATAATTTGCAACTTTTGTTCAGGAACAATACGGGCAAAAATGTTCACAGATTTAATTTTTTCTTTCAGCTCTTTGTCGCTCAAATTCATCAAGTCAGTTCCTGTAAGCATAAGTCTGTTTTTTTCCATTCCAACTTGCAAGGCTATACTTTTTGCGGTTGAAGGATAATCGCCGGTAATCATTATCACTTTTATTCCCGCATCATAACATTCTTTAATTGATTGGGGAACTTCCTGCCTAATTGGGTCTTCAAATCCCAAAAAACCAATAAATTCAAAGTTAAATCCAGCCTGTGAATCGGGAAATGTGCTATTGTTCCATTTGGCTTTTGATAGGCCTAAAATTCGCTGGCCTTTTTCTGCCATAAATTGCACTTGGGTAAAAAGCGAAGTTTCTTCAGTATTTTTTAGTTTGCAAAGTGAAAGTATAGCTTCCGGGGAACCTTTGCTATAAACTTCATATGCATTATCGCTTAGCTTCAAAATCCTTGTCATCGCAAATAAATCGTTGCTTAAAGGATATTCTTTCATCAAATCATAAGTGACATTTTCCTTTACGACATATTTTTCAAAACAAACCCCAATGGCTTTTTCCATAGGGTCGCAAGTGTTATTTTGGGAAGCATAAAACGCAACCTTTAAGATGTCTTGAATGTTGCTGGCATTCTCTTTAAATTTCGATTTATGGAACAATTCCTTTTTGAAAAACAAAGATGCAATTTCCATTTTGTTTTGGGTAATGGTGCCTGTTTTGTCGCTGCACAAAACCGTCGCCGAACCAAGAGCTTCTATGGCAGATGATTTTCTGGTCAAAACATTTTTTTGCGACAACCGCAACGAACCAATAGCAAGAAACACCGTGAGCACAACTGGAAATTCCTCTGGAAGCATCGCCATTGCAGTGGCTAAACCATTTAATAACGATTGCACAAAATTACCGCGGGTAAAGTAAAAAGCCAAAATTACGACAATACTCAATCCAGCTCCGGCAATAAACAGATTCCTGATAAGGGTTTTCATTTCCCTCTGCAAATTGGTTTGGTCTTGCTCAATAAGCTGCAAGGATTTGCCAATCTTACCATATTCAGTATTTATTCCTGTTTTGCTTACCTCCATCACACCTCTTCCATGAACAACCAATGTCCCGCTAAATACACGACAATTAATATCATTTTCGCTTTGGCTTGTTTTGGTTACGGGCATTGATTCTCCAGTCAGCATTGATTCATCAATAGTAAGATTCAAACAATCCTGCAAAATTCCATCCGCAGGAACCCTGTCACCTTCATTTAAAATAACCAAATCATCTGGTACCACCTCGCGGCCAGCTATTCTTATTTCTTTTTCATCCCTAATTACCAATGCTCTTGGAGAAGAAAGTTTTTTAAGGGCGTTAAGTGCTTTTTCGGTTTTTTGGTGTTGGAAAAAAGTAATAAAAATAATCACAAACACCCAACATAGCAGAATTAATCCTTCTGTATAATCACCCAACAGTAAATACAGCGAGCCGCAGCTTATGAGCAGAATAAACATCGGCTCTTTTATGACTTCAAGAGCGATGAGCAGAATATTTTTTGAATGAGAAGTTGGCAGCTCATTAAAACCCAGCGTTTTTATTCTTTGGGCGGCTTCCGCACTGCTCAGTCCCTTAGTCATTTTCGATTATTTTGTTATAAATATTTTGGTTGCATTTTTGTCAAAATGATACACAAAAGTTTAAGCAATGGAATTTGTGGTTTGAAAGCCATTTTTTTGTTCATTAAAGTTAGTAAAATTCTTTGTTTTTAGCAATTTTAAAACAGGTAAGATCATCAAATATGGTAAAAGAATTAGTGATTTAAGTAAGCTGGTGCGCTAATTAAGAAGTTAAAAAGGCTTATACTTGGAATAAATCCAAGTCATTCTGACTTTTCAATGCCGTTTTTAAAATGAAGTTTTTCATTTGGAATAAATCCTTTCAAAATTAAAACAATCCCAAAAATCATCAACATAATGCCCATTGCGCGTTTCACTTTGTAGGTTAACGCAGGTGTTAATTTCTTGATTAATTGTTTGGCCAGTAAAATTTTGCCAATATCTGTAATAAAATAGCTGGCAATAATCACGGTGAAATAATTAAATATTTTGGAGGGATTCATTTGAAAGTTAGTACCCACAACAACAATCAGTCCCAGCCAAAACGCCAAAACGCCAACATTTATAAAATTGAGAAAAAAACCTTTTAAAAACAGTTTTTTATAATTTGTTTTTTCGGGAAGCACCAAAGTTTCATCCTGAATAATTCTTTTTTGACTTTTATCCAAATAGGTAACCAGGCCATAGACCAATAAAATAAAACCGCCGATCCAAAATAAACGTGGATCATCTTTTATTTCTTCTAAAAGGCTTTTGCTGCCATAATAGGCGATCAAAATAAAAAAAATATCGCCTAAAACCACGCCCAAATCAAAAGATAAGGCAGCTCTTGCGCCTTTAATTATGCTGGTTTGTATTAACATAAAAAACACGGGGCCAATCATAAAGGACAGAAAAAATCCAATCAGTATCGCTTCTTTAAGTTCGAAAAAGGTCATAAATATTCTTTACTAAAATGTGAAATTACTATAAATTATTAAACATTGTCGTAATCGATGTTAATTTTTTGCGTGATTGGATGCGCCTGACAGGTTAAAATGAATCCGTCATTTATTTCAGTTTCGCTTAAAATGGTATTTTTCTCCATCAATGCTTTTCCTTCGGTAACTTTTGCCAAACAGCTGCTGCAAATTCCGCCTTGACAAGAATAAGGTGCATCCAATCCTTCTTTTAAGGCGGCGGTTAAAATGGTTAATTTTGAATCCATTTCAAAGGTAGTTTCGGCATCATCAACTAAAACGGTAATTTCGCAAGTTCCTTCAAAAGCGATATGTATTTCATTTTCAGGAACAACCGGCGGCGTAAACAATTCAAAATGGATGTTGTCTTTATCCAAACCATTTTCAATCAAGGTTTCTTTTAAGATGTTTATCATCATTTCGGGACCACATAAAAATGCGGCATCAAATGAGCTGTCTTTAAACGTATTTTTAAGGATAAAGTTGAGATTACCTTTGTCAATTCGTCCGAATAAAGCATCATTTTTAGGTTCTCTGCTAAATACATATTGCACTTTAAATTGCGTTGGATAAGTATTTTGCAACTGATTTATTTCGTCGTAAAAAATAGTGTTAGCCTCGGTTTTGTTGCCATAAATAAGCGTAAAAGTGCTATTTGGTTCTTCGGTCAAAACGGCTTTAATCATTGCCATTATTGGGGTAATTCCGCTTCCTGCAGCCACGCCAAGATATTTTTTTGCGTTTGTTGAATCCGTTTCCAACATAAATTTCCCTAGGGGTTTAGACACCTCCAAAACATCGCCTTCTTTTAAAACGGTGGTGGCAAAAACTGAAAATATTCCGTTGTCAACCGCTTTTACGGCAATGCGCAATTCGTCGCTGTTTGGCAAGGAACATATGGAATATGCCCTGCGCAATTCTACGCCGGCAATGCTTTTTTTGATGTTAATATATTGTCCGGCAATAAATTTGAATTCCTCTTTTAAATCTGCAGGAATGTCAAATAGTATGGAAACTGCATCAGAAGTTTCTTTTTTNNTAAACTTTAGATAATGTTTTTTAAAAAAGGCTACATTTACCTATTTCAAAAAATTTTAAATTACAACCATTAACTTCAACCAACCAAATGATCAAACAATTTATAAATTTTGAATGGAAACAATTTTTCCGTTCCTCCTATTGGCAAAAAAGCATTGG
>DPCK01000072.1 GCA_003516285.1 Lutibacter sp.
AATTTTTCGTCTGCCGGCATAAACACAGGAACAACGGGACGGCCAAAACGCAAGTAAACCGGACCAATATGGTCGGCAATAGCAATGGTTGCGGCTTTTGTTTGGTTGTAATCACAAGTGTTGATTACGGTCATATTCGGCAACATTTTCATCAAGCCAATATCTTCCAAAATTTGATGTGTCGCACCGTCTTCACCCAAAGTCAAACCTGCGTGTGAAGCACATATTTTTACATTTTTTTCAGAATAGGCAATCGATTGGCGGATTTGGTCGTAAACCCTTCCTGTAGAGAAATTTGCAAAAGTTCCCGTAAACGGAATTTTGCCCCCGATGGTTAAACCTGCTGCAATTCCCATCATATTTGCTTCGGCAATGCCAATTTGAAAAAATCTTTCGGGATGATTTTCAATAAATTTTTCCATTTTTAACGAGCCCACCAAGTCTGCACAAAGCGCCACTACATTTTCATTTGTATCGCCCAATTCAGCCAATCCCGCACCAAATCCCGATCTTGTGTCTTTTTTTTCTGTAAACGTGTATTTTTTCATCTGTCTATTTATTAAAAATCGTTCAAAAATAATACTATTAAACGATACGATATTACAATTTCATTAATTCTTCATACAATTTATGAACAGGCAATCCCATCACATTAAAATAACTTCCTTCAATTTTGTTGACGCCTATAAAACCTATCCATTCCTGGATTCCATAAGCACCCGCTTTATCAAATGGCTGGTATTTATCAACATAATAAGTGATTTCTTCCATCGATAATGGTTTGAAATAAACCATAGTTACATCATAAAACACCAATTGTGAAGTCAATGTTTTGATGCAAATTGAGGTAATTACNNGCTGCTTTTAATTCAGCCAAATAATTGGTAATTTCTGTACCTTTTAAAGTTGGCGGATAAACTTCTTCCACAGCTTTTACCTGAATGGAAAAATCCAGTCCCAATTCTTTAAATAATTCCTGGCGCCGAGGCGAACCCGATGCCAAAATGAGGTTTTTATGTTTTAATTTTTCAGAAAGCATTAGTGCGAGTTTAGAGAGAAAATAAGCAGTGAATTAATTCCCAAAAACATAATGAGTTTTAGGAACACACTTAATTTTTTAAAATCTTTTTTTGTTTTTGCCGAAAGTAATTTTANNTATAATCGCCATTTATATCTTCAATGTCTTTAATTACTTCACGAACAAGATTTATTAAAAAAGCAAAAGTGGATAACAGCATAATTACGTAAATCACCAACTGCTGATCTTCACTATGAATGTCAGAATTTAAATCAAATAAACACAAGGTAATGATACTGAATGCAACTAAAAACGATACGGCGATATTGCCAATTAAAGGTTTCGATTTTAATGTTTTTGAATAGAAATAAAGCAGGAGTGAAGCACCCATAAAAATAAAAGAATAGCTTGGTTTTTGGATGGAAAGCGACAGTCCNNTTGGTTGTAATTTCAAATGTTGGAAACAGCGAAAATTTCAGTAAAATTTGCAGGTAAAGAATTAGCAGTAAATTTTTCCATCTTATGAATCTTAAAAAAGCTGCCAATTTCATCTGTTTAAATTTTATTTTTTATTGGTACAGATGCAGTCGCCATTAATCATTTCTGTGTGTATCAAAATTTATTATGGCTCGTTTCATCTGTTTACATTTTATTTTTTATCGGTAACAGCTGCTGTTCGCCTTTGATCATTCTACTGTGTATCAAAATTTGTGATGGCTCGGTTCATCCTTGCTAATTGAAATCTTTTTTAATTCGGTCCAAATGTATTTTGCTGTCCCGTGTTTTGATGGCTTCGCGTTTGTCGTAGTTTTTCTTTCCTTTGGCAAGCGCTATTTCCAACTTTGCCCAACCTTTATCGGTTAAAAATAAGCGTAAAGGAACAATAGTTAAACCTGCGTTTTGAACTTCTTTCAGCAATTTTTTCAATTCGCGTTTGTTCAAAAGCAGTTTTCGTTCACTTTTCGGATTGTGGTTAAATGCGTGCCCATAAATATATTCTTCAATAAACATATTGATGGCAAACAATTCGCCTTTTTCATTAAACTCACAAAAACTTTCTGTAATTCGGGCCTTGCTTTCGCGAATCGATTTTATTTCGGTTCCTGTAAGCTGAATTCCGGCAATATATTTATCAAGAATCTCATATTCAAAACGCGCTTTCTTGTTTTTTATGTTGATGTTTTTCTGCATATTGATGCAAATGTACTACAATTTTCACAGAAATGGCAACAGGAATTCTTAGAACATAATGCCTTATTTACATTCCTAAATTGTAATAAATTAAGTGGTTACAAAAAAGCCGCTGATGCGGCTTTTAATCAAAAAATACAGAAGTATTTTAAAAATTTTCTTTAAAAAAATTCCTTTTTGTTAATTAATTTCTATTAATTTAGGTGGTTTTGGTTTTATTTCTTCCAATTTAGGAATGGAAATAATCAATTCTCCATTTTTGTAATTGGCGGTAATTTTATCTCTGTCCACCAAATTTTTTGGTAAGTTAAAAGATCGTTCAAACGATTGATAGCTATATTCCCTACGCATATACCTATCATTATTTTCATTTTTCTCAGCTGTTTTTTCAGAAGAAACAGTTAAAACATCATTTTCCAAATTTAATTTAAAATCATTTTTATTCATACCTGGAGCGGCAACTTCAACAATAAATTCATCATCATTTTCTTTGATATTTATTGCCGGAAGTGTTGTGTCTGTTTCAGAAAAATTTGACATAGACCAATCTCTGAAAAAATTGTCGAACATCGGTGGCATTACAGGAATACCAGATTTTTTTACTAACATAGTTTTCCGTTTTTTAATTAAACATTTATTTAACAATATTGTTTAATAAAAATCAAAATAAATGCCAAGCTGAAATTTATGCCAAAATTTCCTGTGAAAGGATTTCTACTATGTCATTTTAGCATATTGCTTTTTAAATAAGGCTGAAAACTTAAATTTTGAATTAAAAATCTTGATATAAAATTAGGTCGGTAACCTGATTGCCTATCACAGTAACAATGTACAAATGTGAAAATTCGGCATCATCCATTTCCAGATATTTCTGTTGCTTGATCAATCCGTTCACAAACTGTGGAACGGTGTTGCTGTGACCGACAATTAATACGTTTTTGCCTTCATTTTTAGTCTGAAAAAGATCAAAATCTACTTTTGAAGGGTTATAAATGATGGGTTCTAAATTGCACTTTTTTGCAATGGGTTCAGCAGTATTGAGCGTTCTGTTTAAATTTGTTGAATAAATGACATCAAATGAAACGTGTTGCAAAACCTTTTTCCAATTTTCGGCTCTCATAAAGCCTCTTTCATTTAAATCTGGATTTTTATCAGTAGGATTTTCCCTTACTTTTTCAGCGTGTCTGATTAAAAAATAAGTAGTCGTTTTTTCAATCGATTCTTGTGCTTTTAAAGTTGCCATTGTGAATAATAATAGTCCAAATAAAATAGTTTTCCGCATCTGATAATTTTTTATAAAGAAACAAAAAAAACTGCCTTTGGCAGCTTTTTTATTCATTATTTTTGTTTCTAAACACAATTTTATCGTCAAAGGCATCCAGTAAAATATGGCTGTCGGAAGTTATCCTGCCGGCCAAAATTTCTTTGGACAATTCATTGAGCACTTCTTTTTGAATCACACGTTTTACGGGTCTTGCCCCAAATTGCGGATCAAATCCTTTATTTGCCAAGGTTTCAATCACATCTTCAGAAAAATCGATATGAATGTCTTTCGTCAGCAACATTTTAGCCAATAAATCCAATTGAATTTTAACAATTTGTCTAATTTCGGCGGCATTTAAAGGCGTAAACATAATAATTTCATCAATTCTGTTCAAAAATTCGGGTCTGATGGTTTCTTTCAGCAAAAGCAACACTTCTGCTTTTGTGGATTCAGTAATTAAATCGCGCCTGCTCATATCCATATTTTCAAATCTTTCCTGAATAATTGTCGATCCCATATTGGAAGTCATAATTATAATGGTGTTCTTGAAATCGGCGACCCGTCCTTTATTATCGGTTAATCTGCCTTCATCCAAAACTTGCAACAAAATATTAAAAGTATCGGGATGCGCTTTTTCAATTTCATCCAATAAAATAACGGAATAAGGTTTTCTGCGAACAGCTTCGGTCAATTGTCCGCCTTCTTCGTAACCAACATATCCCGGAGGCGCGCCAACCAATCGGCTCACCGCGTGGCGTTCCTGATATTCGCTCATATCAATTCGGGTAATTGAATTTTCAGAATCAAAAAGATATTCCGCCAATGCTTTTGCCAATTCCGTTTTTCCCACGCCGGTGGTTCCCAAAAACAAGAAAGTTCCCAGTGGTTTTTTTACATCTTGCAATCCGGCTCTTGACCGTCTAACAGCATCTGCTACAGCGCTTATGGCTTCATCCTGTCCGACCACTCTTTGATGCAATTCATCTTCTAAAAGCAAGAGTTTTTCACGCTCGCTTTGCAACATTTTAGTCACCGGAATCCCGGTCCATTTTGCCACAATTTCAGCAATGTCATCTCGGGTAACTTCCTCTTTTATTAAAGCGGAATCCTGATTTTCGGCCAATTCTTTTTGAAGTTTCACCAATTTATCCTGTTCCTCTTTAATTTTTCCGTAGCGAATTTCGGCCACTTTTCCATAGTCTCCATCGCGTTCGGCGCGTTCGGCTTCCAATTTATAATTTTCAATGGCTTCTTTGCTTGCTTGGGCATTTTCAACCAGTTCTTTTTCGCTGACCCATTTCGCATTTATTTCGTTGCGTTTTTCTTTTAAATTGGCGACTTCTTCTTTTAAAAATGCCAGTTTTTTTTCATCTTTTTCACGTTTAATGGCTTCAATTTCAATCTCAATCTGCATAATTTTTCGATC
>DPCK01000081.1 GCA_003516285.1 Lutibacter sp.
TAAAAAGTTTAAATCACTTCAATAATTAAAGTTTGATTTATATTAAATAGTTGCCGCTAAATATTCACGATTTAAACGGGCAATATTTTCTATTGAAATTCCTTTCGGACATTCAACTTCACAAGCCCCTGTATTGGTGCAGTTACCAAATCCCTCTAAATCCATTTGCATAACCATATTTTTAACACGGTCTTTTGCTTCTATTTTTCCTTGTGGCAATAAAGCGAATTGTGAAACTTTCGCTGCAACAAACAACATCGCGCTTGAGTTTTTACAACTGGCAACACAGGCTCCGCAGCCTATGCAAGAAGCGGCATCCATTGATAAATCTGCGTTTTGCTTAGAAATCGGAATTGAATTTGCATCTTGTGTATTTCCCGATGTGTTCACCGAAATATATCCGCCAGCTTGTTGTATGCGCTCAAAAGACATCCGATCAACCACTAAATCTTTAATTACGGGAAAAGCATTTGCCCTGAAAGGTTCTATATAAATAGTGTCCCCGTCTTTAAACATACGCATGTGCAATTNNGGTTCTTCATCTTTTGCAACCAGACTTTCATTTAAAACGTCCATCATTTCCAAAAATGACATATGTTCTGAAATATCAGTTACTTTATATTCGACCATTCGACCTTTGTCTTGCGGTCCTTTTTGTCTCCAAATTTTTAACGTTAAATTCATAATGTCTTCTTATTTGTATGAACGAGTTTTTAATTCGATATCTTTAAATTCTAATTCTTCTTTGTGCAAAATAGCCTCACTAGGTTTTCCTGTATATTCCCAAGCAGCAACATATGCGAAATTAGCATCGTCTCTTTTTGCTTCACCGTCATCCGTAATGTGTTCTTCACGGAAATGACCTCCGCAAGACTCTTCGCGTTCCAAAGCATCTTTTGCAAATAATTCACCCAATTCTAAGAAATCGGCAACCCTGCCCGCTTTTTCAAGCTCTTGGTTAAATTCGTTTAAACTTCCTGGAACTTTTACATTTTTCCAAAAGTCTTCTCTAATTTCCTGAATTTCAGTAATGGCTTCTTTTAACCCTTTTTCATTTCGCGCCATACCAACTTTATCCCACATTACCTGACCCAATCTCTTATGATAATAATCTACCGTATGTGTTCCTTTGTTGTTGATGAAGAAATTTAATTGGTCTTTAACCGATTTTTCAGCTTCATCAAATTCAGGTGAATCTGTTTTTATTTTACCGGTTCTGATATCATCCGCCAAATAATCGCCAATGGTATAAGGCAATACAAAATAACCGTCAGCCAATCCTTGCATCAATGCAGAAGCGCCCAATCTGTTTGCGCCGTGATCAGAGAAGTTTGCTTCTCCAATACAGTACAAACCAGGAACGGTGGTCATTAAATTATAATCAACCCAAACACCGCCCATTGTATAGTGCGTTGCAGGATAAATCATCATCGGTGTTTTGTATGGATTTTCATCAATAATTTTCTCATACATCTGGAATAAATTTCCGTATTTTTCTTCAATAACGGCAGCCCCTAATTCAGTAATTTTCTCTGTTGATGCATCGTGTATTCCTTTTATTTTAGCTTGCTCAGTTCCATAACGTTTAATCGCAGCCGCAAAATCTAAATAAACTGCTTCACCAGTTGCGTTTACGCCAAAACCGGCATCACAGCGTTCTTTTGCAGCTCTTGAAGCCACATCACGAGGCACCAAGTTCCCAAATGCAGGATATCTTCTTTCCAAGAAATAATCCCTGTTTTCTTCAGCAATTTGAATAGGCTTTAATTTCTTTTGTTGAATGGCTTTTGCATCTTCTAATTTTGCAGGAACCCAAATTCTTCCATCATTACGCAAAGATTCAGACATCAATGTTAATTTTGACTGATAATCTCCAGATCTTGGAATACAAGTTGGGTGAATTTGCGTGAAACAAGGGTTTGCGAAAAACGCTCCTTTTTTATGAATTTTCCAAGCAGCGGTTGCATTAGAACCCATTGCGTTGGTTGATAAGAAATAAACGTTTCCGTAACCGCCGGTTGCAATTACAACTGCGTGTGCAGAATGGCGTTCAATTTCTCCGGTAATTAAATTACGGGCAATAATACCTCTTGCTTTTCCGTCGATTTTCACCACATCAAGCATTTCGTGACGGTTAAACATTTCTATTTTACCGCGGGCAATTTGGCGATTCATTGCTGAATAAGCACCCAACAACAATTGTTGGCCTGTTTGTCCTTTCGCATAAAAAGTACGCGAAACCAACACACCACCAAACGAACGATTGTCGAGCAATCCACCATAATCACGTGCAAAAGGCACACCTTGCGCCACACATTGGTCAATAATGTTTCCTGAAACTTCAGCCAATCGATACACATTCGCTTCACGTGAACGATAGTCGCCACCTTTTACGGTATCATAAAACAAGCGATAGTTTGAATCACCATCACCCATATAATTTTTTGAAGCATTGATTCCTCCTTGCGCGGCAATTGAGTGTGCGCGACGAGGTGAATCTTGGTAAGCAAAAGCTTTTACGCTATAACCCAACTCAGCCAAAGTAGCTGCAGCAGAGCCTCCTGCCAAACCTGTTCCAATAACAATAATATCTATATTACGTTTGTTGGCTGGGTTTACCAAGTTAATTTTGTCTTTATATAATGTCCATTTATCTTTTATTGGACCTTCTGGTATTCTTGAATTTAAAGTCGTCATAATTTTATAAGATTAATGGTTAAAATAGTGAAACAATGCGATGATAATAAATCCTGCAGGAATGGCAATTGCGTAAATTTTACCCAATGTCTTTACACATTTTTCGTATCTATTTATGCCCAAAGATTGAAATGCCGATTGAAAGCCGTGCCATAAATGCAATGCCAATAATACAAAGGCAATTACATAAGCGCCAACTCTTAAAGGATTGGTGAATTTGTGTTGAAGTTCACCAAAATACCTTGTTGGGTCTTCCGGCAAAACCTCGATGTATTTGTAATTCATTTCGGGAAACCAGAAATCAATAAAGTGCAATACAATAAAGGCTAAAATAACGCCGCCGCTTACTGCCATATTTCTTGACATCCAAGAAGCATTTGCAGCGCCATTGTATTTAAAATATTTCACACTTCTTGACCCTCTATTCTTTAACTCTAATACAAATCCCATCACAAAGTGAAAAACAACCCCAAAAATTAAGACGGGCTGCATTAAAAATTGAATTAAAAAATTTGTTCCCATAAAATGGGACAATTCATTAAATACATTTTCACTGAATAATGAAGTTATGTTTACCGTTACATGAATAAGTAAGAAAATAATTAGGAAAAGTGCAGACAAAGCCATCGCCACTTTCCTTGCGATTGATGAAGATATAAATCCGCTCATTTTTTAAATAAATTTTTAGAAAGTAACAAAGATACCAATTCATTTTTTGTATGAAAACTTATGTAAACTTAATTTAAAAATGAGCCTTTATTTAGAATGATTATAAGAAAAAATTAATGAAAAAAAATGATAACTTCGTAAAACTATAATCTTAACAAACTTTATTCTTATGAAAAAAATCGCTTTTCTGCTTTTTTTGATTTCACTTACTTTAAACGCACAACAATTTGACACCAAGAAATTTGAAAATATAAAAACGCGCTCCATTGGTCCGGCAGGAATGAGCGGAAGGGTCACCTCTATTGATGCGGTAACCAACAATCCCGATATTATTTATGTAGGCACCGCTTCCGGCGGTTTGTGGAAATCTGAAAGCGGCGGCATCGACTGGACGCCTGTTTTCGACCATGAAGCCGTGGCCTCAATTGGGGCCGTGGCCATTCAACAAAGCAATCCCGATGTAATTTGGGCGGGAACCGGAGAGGGAAATCCAAGAAACAGTTTAAATGGCGGTTATGGTATCTACAAAAGTTTGGATGCCGGGAAAACATGGAAATTAATGGGTTTGGAAAAAACCAGAAATATTCATAAAATCATTGTTGATAAAGACAATCCGAATACGGTTTATGTCGGGGCAATCGGTTCTCCGTGGGGAGAACATCCTGAACGCGGGGTTTTTAAAACAACCGATGGCGGAAAAACGTGGACAAAATCACTATTTGTGAACAATAAAACGGGTTGTGCCGATTTGGTGGTTGACCCAAGCAATCCAAATAAATTAATCGCTGCAATGTGGGAACATGAACGCAAACCCTGGACATTCAATTCCGGCGGAGAAGGTTCTGGCTTATACATTACTTACGACGGCGGTGAAAATTGGAAAAAACTGACCGACAAAGAAGGTTTGCCTGAAGGAAATTTAGGAAGAATAGGTTTGGCAATTGCCCCAAGCAACCCGAAATTTATGTATGCTTTGATTGAATCGAAAAAAAATGCACTTTACAAATCAACAGATGGCGGTTTTAAATGGGAAATGGTAAATGATCAATCAAGTGGAAGAGGAGCTGATGGCATTGGAAACAGACCTTTTTATTATGCAGATATTTTTGTGGATCCTATAAATGAAAACAGAATTTATTCACTTTTTACCTATGTAAACGTGAGTGAAGACGGCGGAAGATCATTTCAACAATTAATGCCTGCCTACGGAACTTCAACGGGCGTACATCCCGATCATCACGCCTGGTATATTCATCCCACAAAACCAAATTTTATGATGGACGGAAATGATGGCGGTTTGTACATTACCAGAGACCGCGGAAAAACTTGGCGTTTTGCAGAAAACTTGCCGATTGCGCAGTTTTACCACATCAATGTTGATATGGAATTTCCTTACAACGTGTATGGCGGAATGCAGGATAACGGCTCTTGGGTTGGACCGGCTTATGTGTTAAAATCACAGGGAATCAGAAATTCCTATTGGCAGGAAATTATGTTTGGTGATGGTTTTGATGCCGTTCCCGACCCAAAAGATTCCCGTTTTGGCTACGCAATGTCGCAACAAGGCAATGTTGGAAGATATGATGTTAAAACCGGAAACACAAAAAATATAAAACCCACACATCCAGATCCTGATGTAAAACTTCGGTTTAACTGGAACTCGGCCATTGCCTTAAATCCAACCGATCAGGAAACTATTTATTTTGGAAGTCAGTTTGTGCATAAATCTGCTGATAAAGGCCATACCTGGGAAATCATTTCACCCGATTTAACCACAAATAATAAAGAAAAACAAAAACAGCACGAAAGCGGCGGTATTACGATGGATGCCACCGGAGCAGAAAATCACTGTACAATTTTGGCTATTGAACCCAGTGTTTTAGATGAAAATATGCTTTGGGTTGGCACCGATGACGGCAATATTCAACTGACTTTAGACGGCGGAAACAATTGGACAAATGTTTCCAAAAACATTAAAGATATGCCTAAGGAAAGCTGGGTGGCGCAAATAAGAGCTTCGAAATTTAATAAAGGCGAAGTTTATGCCGTGGTGAACAATTACAGACAATTCGATTTTAAACCTTATCTATTCAGAACGCGGGATTACGGAAAAACCTGGGAAAATATTTTGGCCGGAAAAGATGAAATTTTTGGCTATTCACTTTCATTGGCACAAGATTTAGAAGTTCAAGATTTGCTTTTTCTGGGAACCGAAAACGGATTGTATATCAGTCTGGATGAAGGTAAAACCTGGACAAAGTGGACCAGCAATTATCCGACAGTTTCCACGATGGATTTGGCCATTCATCCAAGAGAACACGATTTGGTTATCGGTACTTTTGGAAGAGCAGCTTATATTTTGGATGATATAAAGCCATTTAGGGCGATGGCAAAAGAAGGAAAAGCGATATTAGACAAACCTTTACATTTATTCAATCCACCAACGGCCTATATTACCCAAAATCAGGAAGCTTCAGGAACAAGGTTTGGTGCCAATGCCATTTTTAATGGTGAAAACAAGCCACGAGGCGCCATGATTACGTACAGCATCAACCGGCCTGAAACCAAAAAATCCGAGGTAACTTCAGATAAAAATAAAAAAGATGCCAAAATTAATGCCGTTGCTGATACTGTTACATCTGAAAAACCTTTGGTGAAATTCGATTCCATTTTCTTTCAGGTTTTTAATGACAAAAATGAATTGATTCGAAGCATTTATATAGAAGCACCAAAGGAAAATGGCGCGCACAGATTCTTTTGGAATTTAGATGAAAAAGGAAAAATCGGTCCGTCAAGAAGTAAAGCAAAACCAAATGGCGCTGAACCAAGCGGTGTTACTGTTTTGCCGGGAACCTATGCCATAAAAATTCATTTCGGAAACCAGACTGCTTCAGAAACCATAAAAGTGGAATATGATCCAAGAGTTGATATGCCTTTTGAAGTCCTAAAAAACAAATACGATTTGCTGAAACAACTTGAATCTAGAAAAGGAGTTGCGGGCGAGGCCACACAGCGTTTACTGGCTTCAAAAGAAATTGTTGAAGATTATCAAAAACGCATCAAAGCACTAAATAAGGATGCCAAAGAAAAACAAAGCAGGAAAGACACGGTGAACATACATTCAGAAATTTCAAAAAAAATAGAAGGTTTGTTAGATGCGATGATGGGCAAAGAAGACAAACGTCAAGGTATTACCGCCACAGAATTTCCAAGCACCATTTCCTATTTATACACTGCCACAGGTTATGTGAACAATTTATTGCAAAAACCGGGACAAACAGAACTTACTTTGGTGAAAAATGCCGATGAAAAAGTGAGCAGGGTTATTGCCGATATTAATGAATTTTACAAAACCGATTGGGTTAATTACAAAAATGCAGTTGAAAAATTGAATCTTTCACCGTTCAAAGAATTGGAAGAATTAAAATATTAAATATAAAAAAACCGTCTCAATGTTAAATTTTGAGGCGGTTTTTTATATTAAAAATTAAATCTGGGATTTACAATGGTGTTAAACATAGATCCGAAGGAATAATTTAAACCAACACTTAAAAAGTAATTATAGCCCGATTTTACTTGTTTTTGGCTCAATAACAATTCTTCTAAAGTCAAATCACCGGCAGCCAAATTTATTTGATTGTTGGTAATGTCATAATTTCCGCTAACATTAAATGACAAACCTTTTACAATCCTGAAATTTGTTCCCAAATAAAATGAAAATGCATTTAAAGAAGGATCCTTTAAATAACTTTCATAGGATGCCTGACTTGTAATACTGCCCCATTTTTGTTTTATGCTTCCGCCCAAACTTAAGTTATGTTCCCACAAAAACTCCTCTTCTTTGTTAAAAATGGTTCTTTCATTGTAATTTGTATGTATGCCGCCAACTTTATAGCCTAACGTTAATTGTTTTTTAGAGGATTCTTTATACGAAAAGAAATTGTACTCAATTGCAGGTTTTAAAGATCCATAAAATGCCTTGTTGCGATAAGTTGATTTACCGACCTCGGCAAAAGCGCCAGCCGACCAATGATCATTAATGCTTAGTACATCATATAAAGTTAGATTTGTAGATTTTTGACTTGAAATAATATCAGTTCCGTCATAAGTATAAACCGATCTGCTATCGTTAAAACTTCCCCTTAAATAAAATTTATTTTTATCGGTAACCTGTTTTGCTGTTACGCTAAAATTTAAACTTCGGGTTTTATTTGATTCCTGTCCCTGAAAATAGCCTCGAAGCCCAAGGTCAAAAACCCATTTATTCCAAACATCTTTTTGCGCTATAACATCAACTTCTTCTTTCTTTTTCATTTCGACCGATATTTTATCGTGAGCGCCATTTTTTAACCAATAACGCACCAAGCCAAGTTTGGTATATTTCAAAATCATTTCTCTAATTTCACTGTCTGTGCTGTCTGAATTGGTCGAAAAAGTTAATTTATCCTGAACATCGCTATAGTTATTTTGACCGATAAATTCAATTTCATAGATGATTCCGCCGCTGCCATTAACCTGCGTTCTGAATAACAAATGAGCATCGGCATCCTTTTGATCTCTAACAAACTCAACAAAGTCTAAGTTTTGTTTGATGTAGGTAATATCGCAATAATTACAGTTAAGGAAAATTTTAAGGGTTGATTCGTTGTTTTGGGAAAATAAATTGCAACTTGCCATTAAGGCAAGCAGTATTATCGTTTTTTTCATAGCGTTTTTTTAAATTATTTTTTAAAATCGGAACTAATGTACAATTTTATTAACACTGCAATACTAACAAAAAGTTAAAATGGCAATTTGGATGTAATACACCAAATTAAATTGGACGTTTTACTTTTAAATTATTCATTCATTTTTTTTATTCGATGGAATTAAACATTTATGGTTCTTCCAAGAATGAAGCAATGCCTCTGCAGGAATTAATTCCCCCTCACAAGTCAAATAATTTCCTAAAGTATCCTTTTTTATTACCATTAATTCTCCTTTTAAAATGGTATTGATAATTTGATTGATCAATTCATTTCTATCAGATGAAATTCCTTTTTTTGTAAAACCCAATCCAACTTTATTATTGAACAAATCCATTTCTTTTGAAGCTTGATCCGGCAAAATTCCATCTTCAAATTTATTCTTTTTAAACGTTTTATAATTGGCTTTTTCGTGCGCTTTCCCCAAAGAAAATGCGGCGCACTTTCCAATTTTTTGGTGGAGTCTTGCCATCCAATAAGCGTGCCGGAAGGCATCTACTTGTCCGCCCGCAATATCTTTATCCAACAAATCAGTTTTGGCGATAGAATCGGAAATCCTGGTGGCTTCAAAAGAAATTTCCGAAGCCTTTTTTGCTTTAAACGGATGAAAAATCACCCACATTTTATGCGGCGCAGATTGCTGCAAAAATTGTTTCCAATTTGATTGCGCGCTTAATTGGGAGCTTAAAAAAATGAATACAATAATAAATAGGCGTTTGTTCATATTTCTATTTCACCTCAAAAGCTTTTTTTACTTTCCCTATTTTAACAAAGTATTTTCCTTTTAATAAATAATATGAACCATTTTTTGCTGATTTTATTTCAGCTGATTTGTGTTTTTTCAGATAAGCATTTTTTCCTTTTTCTGAATAAGACAAATCATATTCGGCAAAATTAAATCCTTTATCTGCGGGAACTGAAAATCTGTTTAATTCAATATCCTCATCTGAAGTGATAATTACATCAAAAGTTCCTTCGTTTGAAACATAAAAAGGAATGCTTATTTTAGGCTCGCTAACTTCACTCCAAGCGCCCCAAGAAGTTCCCCAACGCG
>DPCK01000001.1 GCA_003516285.1 Lutibacter sp.
TAGATGAGCTTTTTCAGTGGCCTCTGTGTGGGCAGTCTCTTTTTCCTAAATAATAATTAATTAATTAATCAAACAATTATTATTGAGTTACTAAAACAACTTGTGTAATTGGGTTCGCAACTCTTGTAGAAGCTTCAATCTCATTTAAATTATGGAATTCAAAGTTTAAGAGATTGGGTAAATTTTGTATTGAAGGATTTATTTTTCCGGTAAATTTATTGTTAAACAACAGCAATGTATCCAATTTTGAAAGTTGGTTAAATTCAATGGGAATTGCACCTTCAAATGCATTGTTGGCCAAAGAAAGTTCAGTTAAATTTGACAAGGATCCAATTTGAGCAGGAAGCATTCCGTTCATATTATTGTCAAACAAACTTAAAGTTTTTAGATTTTTTAGGTTTTTTATGGAAGGTGAAATTATTCCACTTAAATTATTGCTGCTTAATTGTAAAATTTCAAGAGTTTTAATGTCATAAATTGATTCCGGTAAATTTCCATTGATAAAATTGTTGAATAACACCAATTCTTTAAGGTTTTTTAAATTTCCAATTGCGGCTGGAATTTGGCCTTCCAACTGATTCATAAATAATTGGATGGTTTCCAATGAAGTGATGGTTGCAAGTTCCGCAGGAATTGTGCCGCTTATTTTATTGAAGCCTAAATTTAAGTGACGCAACGATTTTAAATTGCCAATAGTGGCAGGAATTGGACCGGTTAAATTATTCATACTTAAATTAATTTCGGTCACTGTATTATTTTCAACAGTAATTCCGTTCCAAGTAGCTACATCTTTGGTTAAATCCCAATTGGTGTTCCAGGTGGTGCCTTTGGTTGATTTGTATAAATCCAACAAGGCGCTTTTTTCCAAATCCGAAATTTGTGAGAAAGCGATAGGCGATAAGGCCAGGATAAATGTGAAAGTCAGTGCCAGTTTTTTCATCTTCTTTGGGATTTAGGGGTTAATTTTTTTAAATTACTAGCGCTAAGGTAATTAAACAATCTGAATCCACCAAATTTATTTTACCATTTATGCAAATATTTATACCATTTATGTATAATAATAAACATTTTATTTAAAATTCCGAAATTTACAGGCATTAAACAACTGAGATTTTTGCAATATAACCAGCGCCAAAAAATTGTACTATCTTTGCGTAAAATTAAATTAAGATATTTATGAAGTTAGCAATTTTAGCCATTGGCGCACATCCGGATGATGTTGAATTGGGATGTGGCGCAACCATTGCAAAAGAAATTTCATTGGGAAAAAAAGTGGGTATTTTAGATTTAACCAAAGGAGAATTAGGCACCAGAGGTTCTGCAGAAATTAGGGCAGAAGAAGCAAAAAAAGGTGCAAAAATTTTAGGGGTATATGTAAGGGAAAATTTGGGTTTTGCAGACGGTTTTTTTGTAAATGATGAAAAACACCAGATTGAAGTGATAAAAATAATAAGAAAATACAAACCTGAAATTGTGCTGTGCAATGCTTTTGCTGACCGGCATTTTGATCATCCTAAAGGAAGTAGTTTGGTTTCCGATGCTTGTTTTTTATCGGCTTTAGAGAAAGTTGAAACCGAACTTAATGGCGTAAAGCAAGAGGCTTGGCGTCCAAAGTTTGTGTATCATTATATTCAATGGAAGAATTTAGAACCAGATTTTGTGGTAGATGTTACCGGATTTATGGATAAAAAAATGGAAGCCGTAAAAGCATACAGTTCCCAGTTCTATGATCCGAACAGCAGGGAGCCTACATCGCCAATTTCGAGTAAAAACTTTTTAGACAGTGTGCTATACAGGGCACAGGATCTGGGCCGATTGGTTGGCGTTGAGGCTGCAGAAGGCTTCAATACAGAGCGTTATGTGGCTGTAAAATCTTTTGATAATTTAGTGTAAAAATGTTTGCGGAAAAACAGAAATGTTTTACATTTGCATCCGCAAGTTATATGGTGGTTGTAGCTCAGCTGGTTAGAGCATCGGTTTGTGGTACCGAGGGTCGCCGGTTCGAACCCGGTCTTCCACCCAAAATTAAAGGTCTGTTTTTCAGACCTTTTTTTGTGCTAATTTATTTGTGCTAAAGAATACTGCGTCTTTTTCTGATTTTATCCAATCTCCTCATCAAGTTATATAAACTTGGGATTTAAAAATATCAGATTAATCATTTTTTATTTTCACATCCAATTCCTCCGATTTCAACTCTACACCTTTTTTATCTAAGCTGATGGAAGTTGATTTTGCCGGTGCGTCTTTCTCAACTACGACAGTTTTGGTGGGTACGATGATGACTTCTTTTTCCACTGGCGTTTCTTTACAGCCCATTATCATTAAGACAAAAGTTATAATAAACAACCCGATGATATTTTTCATTTTAGTATTTTTCATTTTATTTAATTTTTAATGGTTTTTACAGAGTGTAATAATTTTTTTAAGGAATAACAAAGATGGCCTTTATTAAAACAGGGAGTATTACACAATTATCATAATAATTTATAATATTCACACATTAATAGAAATTTCTTTACATAAGTTGAATTAATTAACTTCAATGGTTGATTTTTAGTAAATATTCTTGAATAAGTAAAGCAATTGACCATTTGAAACTTAAAACCATAAATTTTTATCGTGTTAAATACATCGTTTTTAGCATTAATTTAATATTTTCGCTCTTTAATGTTTAAACTTTGATTGATGAAACGTTTTTTTATAATAATTTCTTTTCTTATTGCTGCTGTTTCGATGGCACAAACCGCTAACGGTGTAGCATTTGAACAACAAAAGATGAAGCAGGCTTTAGCCTTTGGAGATAAAACTGTTGCCGCAAATGCGATGTATTCCATCATTTTATTGGAAGGTCCAAAAAGTGTTTACAAGGACAGTTTGGCCTATTTGTATTTTAACGATCGGAATTTTATTTCTTGTTTTTTGGTGACCAATGATATTTTGAAAAACAATCCGGGAAATTTGGATTTGTTGGAAATGAATGCAATTTCCTTAGAATCTATGGGCGCCACCGAAAAAGCTGCGGAAGCTTACCAAAACCTATTTACAAAGACAAATAACAATTATCACGCTTATAAATTGGCGGGATTGCAATTTGGATTGGGTAAATTTGAGGATGCTTACGCATCTATAAAAAAATCAGACAAACTTCCTGACGACGGCTCGGTAAAAATAACGTTTCAGGTCAATAAAAATTACAATCAAAATGTTGATTTAAAAGCGGCCATCGCTTATTTGGAAGGTATTATTGCCACAAATTTGAGCAAAAATGCCGAGGCAAAACTGAGTTTTGAGCGCGCCTTAAAATTATTCCCTGAATTTGTGTTGGCAAAAACAAAGTTGGATGCTTTAAATGCTGAAAAGAAAGAGTAATAATTTACTTTAATTTTTCAGCCAAATAAGGCGCAGTATAAGATTCCTTACATTTTATAAGATTTTCCGGCGTTCCCTGAAAAATAAGTTCGCCACCCAATTTTCCGCCTTCTTTGCCCAAATCAATAATGTAATCGGCGCATTTTATCAGATCAATATTGTGTTCAATCACAATAATGGAATGTCCGTTTTCAATTAAGGCATTAAAAGATTTCAACAACTTTTTAATGTCGTGAAAATGCAATCCGGTTGTGGGTTCATCAAAAATGAACAGCGATTTTTCCTGTCGTATTCCTTTCACTAAAAAGGAAGCCAGTTTAATGCGTTGTGCTTCACCGCCAGAAAGGGTAGAAGACGATTGTCCTAAAGTAACATAGCCCAACCCCACATCTTGCAACGGTTTTAATTTTTTGGCGATTTTTGTTTCTTTGTGTTTGGTGAAAAAAGTTACGGCATCATCAATGGTGCTGTTTAAAACATCATTGATTGACAATCCCTGATAGGTTACCTGCAGCACTTCTTTTTTAAAGCGTTTTCCTTTGCAGGCTTCACATTCCAAATGCACATCGGCCATAAATTGCATTTCAATTGTTACTTCACCGTCTCCTTTACAAGTTTCACATCTGCCGCCTTCCACATTGAAAGAAAAATGTTTTGGCTGATAATTTCTTATTTTTGATAATTTTTCTGAAGCAAATAAAGTTCGGATGTCATCAAATGCCTTTACATAAGTCACTGGGTTCGATCGACTTGAACGACCGATCGGATTTTGGTTGATGAATTCAATATTTTCAATGGTATTTACGGCACCTTTTAATTCAGTGAACTGCCCAACTTTTTCTCCGTAACCGCCCAATTGCTTTTGAATTGCAGGATACAAAATTTTGCTGACCAACGTGCTTTTTCCGCTACCCGAAACACCGGTGACCACTGTTAAACAATTTAAAGGAAAAGAGACATCAATATTTTTTAGATTGTGTTCTCGGGCGCCAATAACAGTAATATTTTGATTGATTTTTCTGCGGATTTTAGGAACTTCAATTTTTAATTGGTGATTGAGATATTTTGCAGTCAGCGATTCAGATTTTAAAATTTCTTCATAATTTCCTTCAGCCACAATTTCACCGCCAAATGTTCCTGCTTCTGGGCCAATGTCAATGATAAAATCGGCTGCTTTCATAATATCTTCATCGTGTTCCACCACAATAACGGTATTACCCAAATTGCGCAAATCCTTCAATACTTTTATCAGCCGTTCCGTATCTTTTGGATGTAACCCGATGCTTGGCTCATCTAAAATATACATAGATCCTACCAAACTGCTTCCCAGCGAAGTGGCCAGATTAATGCGCTGACTTTCGCCGCCTGATAAGGTTGTGGAAGTTCTGTTTAAGGTTAAATAACTCAATCCCACATCATTTAAAAATTGCAAGCGGTTGTTGATTTCCACCAGCAATCGTTTGGCGATTTGCTGGTCGTAACTATTAAGTTGTATGTTTTTAAAGAAATCGGCCAATTCATTCAACGGCAAATCGACCAATTCACTGATATTTTTGTGGTCAATTTTAATGTTGTTGGTTTCTGGCCTAAGTCGTTTTCCATTGCAAACCGCACATTTTGTCTTTCCGCGATAGCGTGAAAGCATCACGCGGTATTGAATTTTATAACTTTTTTCCTCTAAATATTTGAAAAAATCGTGGATTCCCTGAAAAGATTTATTGCCGTTCCAAATGAGTTGTTTTTGTTCCTCCGTAAGCTGAAACCAAGGTTTGTGGATTGGAATATCGAATTTATAAGCGTTGTCAATCAGGTCGTTTTTGTATGGCGCAAACGAATCTGTTTTCCAGGGTAATATGGTGTTTTCATAAATAGATAAGGAAGTATTTGGAATCACCAAATCTTCATCAATGCCAATTACGTTTCCAAAACCATCGCAGGCCGGACAAGCGCCGTACGGATTGTTAAAACTGAATAAATGGGTGTTTGGTTCCAAAAATTGAATCCCGTCCAATTCAAATTTGTTGTTAAAAGTTGTTTGCTTTTCGGCTTTTACATCTTCAATAATGCATTCGCCTTTTCCTTCAAAAAAAGCAGTTTGCACCGCATCGCCCAAACGGTTATAAAAATCTTCATCATCCTGAACTACAATTCGGTCAATCACCAAATGAAAATCGTGCTCAATTTCCGTATCAACATCTTCAATCCTAATAATTTCGCCTTTGTATTTTATTCTGGAATAACCCTGTTGCGCCAATATTTTTAAGGTTTGCAACAAATTTCTTTCTTCGGGAATATGAACGGGCGAAAGCAGTAACACTTTCGTATTTACGTCTAAACTTTTGATATAATTGATGACATCGGCAACGGTTTGTTTTTTGACTTCATTTCCAGAGACAGGCGAATAAGTTTTTCCAATTCTGGCAAAAAGCAGTTTTAAATAATCGTAAATTTCTGTTGAAGTGCCTACGGTAGAACGCGGATTTGTTGAATTTACCTTTTGCTCAATAGCAATGGCCGGCGAAATGCCTTTAATATAATCTACATTAGGTTTGTTCAACCTTCCCAAAAACTGGCGCGCATAAGATGATAAACTTTCAACATAGCGTCGCTGGCCTTCTGCAAATAAAGTATCAAATGCCAAACTCGATTTCCCGGAACCTGAAAGTCCGGTAATCACCACCAATTTATTTCTTGGAATGGCAACATCAATATTTTTTAAATTGTGGAGTTTTGCTCCTTTAATGAGTATATTTTCTTTTGGACTAAGTGCAGCGATATTGTGAGTCATTTTCCTTAAAAACTGAATATTTGCAAAGGTACTCACAAAATTTCAAAATGACCGCTATGGGTTTTTGTATTCAATAAAATTTTTGGTAAATTTTATGCAACATTTTAGTCAGAAGTCGTTATTTTAAATTTTATTCAAAAAAACATTGTGTTTTTAAAAAAAATTATAGATATTTGTTATATAAATCTATAAAAAAACGCCTATTCTGCAACTTTACTTTTTATAAAAATTAGATAAATACACATTTAACCAACCCCTATAATGTATTTAAATTATGGAAAGTAAAACTATTCTTGACAGCGTTTTAGTCAACAATTACATCAATGGACACGAAAAATCTTTAGAGATTTTAATAATTCGTCATAAGCAACGAATTTTTAGTTTTATACTGTCTAAAGTTTCCGACAGAGAAGTTGCAGAAGATATTTTTCAAGACACGTTTATTAAAGTTATCAACACTTTAAAAAGAGGTGCTTATAATGAAGAAGGTAAGTTTTTGCCTTGGGTGATGCGAATTTCTCACAACTTAATCATAGACCATTTTCGGCGCAACAAACGTTTACCAAAATTTAACAATACCGATGATTTTGATATTTTCGATGTGTTAAGCGATGAAATGCTCTCTGTTGAAAATCAGATAATTAAAGAACAAATTTTGGAAGATGTAAAAAAACTTGTTGAAGAATTACCTGAAGACCAGAAGGAGGTGTTGATTATGAGAATGTATAAAGATATGAGTTTTAAGGAAATAGCCGAAAATACCGATGTAAGTATTAACACTGCTTTGGGCAGAATGCGTTATGCACTTATAAATTTGAGAAAATTAATTGAGAAACACCATATTATATTGGTAAATTAATTAATTTTGCAACAATACAATAAAGGTAAAATTTTATCGTTTAAGTAGTATAAACCAACTATTTATGATGAAACTTTACTCTCAAAAGTCTCCAATGATGGAGCAGCCTAGACCCGAAATAATTCAATATTTGCTCAACTATTCCAGGCAATTGAGGATAGTTAAAACCAACAAAAACAACCATATTGAATTACATTTGAATTAATGTTCTTTAGAACCCACTTTATAACCTAAAGTGGGTTTTTTGATAAAAATTCTTTTCTTCCAATTGTTTTTGTAATCAGATCCTTCTCTAAATCCCAGCCTCTTGCCGGAGAATATTCTCGACCGTAATAAATAATTTGTAAATGCAGTTTGTTCCATAATTCTTCCGGAAATAACCTTTTGGCATCCTTTTCCGTTTGCAGCACGTTTTTTCCGTTGGTTAAATTCCAACGATACATTAAACGATGAATATGTGTATCAACAGGAAAGGCAGGAATTCCGAAAGCCTGGCACATTACCACACT
>DPCK01000085.1:0-168 GCA_003516285.1 Lutibacter sp.
CGCCATAAACTTCTTCAATGTCCAAAGCTTTTTTATAATCGTCCAATGAAAACGGCGCTTTTGCCATTTCTGCTCTTTCTGCTGAAGACAAATCCGCCACTTTATCGTAAAATCCAGGAATGGTGATTCGGTTGTTTTCATCATGTAATGAAGCAATCATTTTTGCCA
>DPCK01000085.1:213-39047 GCA_003516285.1 Lutibacter sp.
AGGGTTGCGAGTTTGAAATCATTCCGGTATCGGAAATCAAGATAATGTCGTTGGCCAATTTTTCTTGATTGTGTTCCACAAACCAAGCCAGACTAACTGAACCAATTTCTTCTTCGCCTTCAATCATAAATTTCACATTGCAAGGAAGTTGGTTGGTTGAAATCATATACTCCAGCGCTTTCACGTGCATATAAACCTGACCTTTATCGTCGCAAGAGCCGCGGGCAAAAATAGCGCCATCGGGATGGATTTTAGTTTTTTTGATTACNNTGTCGATTATTTTTTCTCCGTAAACAATTGGGTTTCCGGGAGTTTTGCATATTTCAACTTTGTCGCAACCCGCTTTTTCCAGTGCAGATTTCACGGCATCGGCAGTTTTTAAAATATCTTTACTGAAAGCAGAATCGGCGCTCACGGATGGTATTTTTAGCAGTTCAATTAACTCAGCGATAAATCGGTCTTTATGCTGATTTACGTATGATTTTATATTTTCCATATTACTATATTTAAATGTGCAAAATTACGAAATTTTTATTTGATTGAAATTGTTGAAAAAAGAGTAAGATGTACTTTGCAATTTGTAAGTAATGTGTATATTTGCAGCCACAATAATGCGGGCGTGGTGAAATTGGTAGACACGCCAGACTTAGGATCTGGTGCCGCGAGGTTTGAGAGTTCGAGTCTCTCCGCCCGCACAGAAAGCTTTTCGGAAACGAGAGGCTTTTTTTGTTTTTACCTATGTTATTATGAAAATAAATTAGGCGGAGAGATGAGAAGTTTATCCCGAGCCTGCTTGTCCGTTAGGCAGGCGGAGTCGAGGGAAGGATTGCAGCCCGCACAGAAAGCTTTTCGGAAACGAGGAGTTTTTTTTGTTTTTTCACCTTATAAATTCAAGCTATACAACCTCTCATTGCTTGTGTTGTATCCAAATATATTTTTGAAAATTACTCCTATAAATAAGTGAATTTGTAACGATAAATTTAGTATGTTAGCGTACAAATTAATAAAATGGCCATATAATTTGGCTTTGTTAATGAAGCAAATTGATTTCATCAGCTCCGAAAACGTTGTAAATATAGAATTTCCAAAAATAATTAACATTATTGGAGAACATTCTTATTGTAACAATGATTCTGTTTTGTTAACAGCAATCGAAAAAAAATCGTTTTAATTCAAAAAAAATTGAGGCTGTAAATCATTCTGGTTTTATCTGCAAAAATTTTGAAGCTATGACAAAAGAAATAACAACAAGAATCAATAACTAAATACAAGTAAAATATTATGACTGCACATTTCGGATTTTGGGATTATTTCGTTTTTATAGCGTATGCTGTATTAATTTTAGGGGTAGGTTTATGGGTTTCCAGAGACAAGAAAGGACATCAAAAAACTGCTGAAGATTATTTTTTGGCCAGTAAATCATTGCCTTGGTGGGCGATTGGCGCTTCATTAATCGCAGCAAATATTTCTGCTGAACAATTTATTGGAATGTCAGGTTCCGGTTTTGCTTTGGGATTGGCAATCGCTTCTTATGAATGGATGGCAGCCATCACTTTAATTATTGTGGGGAAATTCTTTTTGCCCATTTTTATTGAAAAAGGATTGTATACCATTCCTGAATTTGTTGAAAAACGATTTTCTACCAGCTTAAAAACCATTTTAGCCGTATTCTGGATTGCCCTTTACGTATTTGTGAACTTAACGTCCGTATTGTATTTAGGATCTTTGGCTTTAGAAACCATTATGGGAATTCCTATGGTTTATGGGGTAATCGGATTGGCGTTGTTTGCGGCGGCTTATTCTTTATATGGCGGACTTTCAGCAGTGGCTTGGACAGATGTTATTCAGGTGGTGTTTTTAGTGTTGGGAGGATTGGTTACAACCTACTTGGCTTTAAATATGGTTTCTGGAGGAGAAGGTGTTTGGGCTGGTATTAAAACAGTGTATGAAGCTGCGCCAGAAAGGTTTGTGATGATTTTTGACGAATCGAGTGATTATTATGATATGTTGCCGGGTATTGGCGTATTGCTTGGCGGTATGTGGGTTGCGAATTTATATTACTGGGGATTCAATCAGTATATTATTCAAAGAACATTGGCGGCTAAATCATTAAAAGAAGCACAAAAAGGGATTTTATTGGCTGCAGGATTAAAATTGGTAATTCCGTTAATCGTTGTGGTTCCTGGTATTGCCGCTTATGTGATGGTAAATGATCCTGAAATAATGGGGCGTTTGGGTGCAGCCGGACTTAAAAATTTACCAACTTTAGAACAGGCTGATAAAGCCTATCCTTGGTTGTTGCAATTTTTGCCTACCGGATTAAAAGGAGTTGCTTTTGCAGCTTTGGCAGCAGCGATTGTATCGTCTTTGGCTTCTATGCTAAATTCAACTTCTACTATTTTTACGATGGATATTTACAAGCAATACATCAACAAAAATGCAAGCGATAAAAGCACGGTAAATATGGGAAGAATCTCAGCGGGTGTTGCTTTGGCGATTGCTTGTGTAATGGCTCCTTTATTGGGCGGCATAGACCAGGCATTTCAATTTATTCAAGAATATACAGGCGTTGTGAGTCCAGGAATTTTGGCCATCTTTATTTTGGGATTGTTCTGGAAAAAAACCACAAACAAAGCTGCAATTGTTGGGGCTTTGGTTTCAATACCAATTGCGATGTATTTTAAAGTGGCACCAAAAGGATGGTCAACAAACCCCTTATTTGTTGATGTTCCCTTCTTGGACCAAATGGGCTATACCGCGATACTTACCATGATTGTAATCGCCATTGTGAGCTGGACACAAAATAAAGGAAAAGACGATGAAAAAGGAATACCGCTTTCAAAAGAATTGTTTAAAACAAGTCCGGAATTTAACATTGGTGCATTTGCCGTGATGATTATTTTAGTGGCTTTATATGCCGCATTTTGGAAATAATAAATGAAATACCCTAACAAAGAAGCGCCGGAAATTTCCGGCGCTTTTGTTTTGGAATAGATGTAATAATTTATTTATTTATTGTATTTTTATGCAAATTAAAATAATTAGTATGAAAAAAAGTATCGCAATTTTGGCATTTTTACTTGCAGGAACAATATTTATTTCTGCTCAAAATGTGCCATGCAAAGTTTTAAAAGTTGGAATTGAAAAAGAATATTCGGGTAAATGTAAGAAAGGTTTGGCAAACGGTAAAGGAATTGCTAAAGGTAGATTTTTCTATGATGGCGATTTTAAAAAAGGGTTGCCCAATGGAAAAGGAATACTGAAATTTTCACAGAATGAATATTATGTTGGAGAATGGAAAGATGGGCTGCAAGACGGAAAAGGCGAGTTGCATTATAAAGTCAATGGTGTAGACTCAATTAAAGTGGGCATATGGGAAAAAGGGAATTATTTAGGTAAAAAAGCGATTTCCCCTTATCTTATCAAATATACTAGTGGTGTTGACAGATATTCATTAAGTAAGTCAAGTGAGGGTGATGGCGGCAAGTTTAATAGAGTTATCATTAAATTTATTCAAAATGGAGGAGTCAATACAAGTGTATCAAATTTTATGTTGCAAGGAGATAGCGGCAATAGGACAAATATAAATAATGTAGAAGGATTTGAAAACATTACATTCCCATTCTTATGCAAAATAACTTACAGCACGCTTAATAAATTTAGAACCAGTACTCACACGGCTATTTTCGAATTTGTAATCAATAAACCTGGAGATTGGGAATTAATTCTAAATAATTAAAAAGTGATTTTGTAGTCTTTTTCTATTTTATTTTCAAGTTCATCAGGCAATTGAGGAAAAAAGTCTATACCGGTCAAAATTTCAATTTCATCGATGCTTGTCACAAATTGGTACAAACCTTTTTCTGATTTTTCATGAGGCATTAAAAAAGCAATCGCTTTTGTTTCAGCGCCATTATTAACTAAAATTATTTTATAGAAATATTGCGGAACGGCAACTTTTTCGGTTCCGATGGTTTTTAAATTTGGCGTTAAAATACCACCAGTTACAATGTATAATTTTTGATATTTCTGGGCCCAGTATCTAACTTTTTCTTCCAAGCTGTTCCAAACGCCACCGTTAAATTCATATGTTTGGGGTGAAATGTTAGAGGTGAAAAATGTTTCATTGTAAGCTTCTGCAGAAAATTTTCGATCGCCGGCCGGACATAAATGTCCTTTGTTATAACCTGAATTTTTGAAATTTTTATAATGTGCGCTTCGCGTTGTTATCTTTGGATCTTGCTCAAAATATGGTCTTTTAATGCTTATGCTTAAAAGTTGTTTTTGTGTCAATTCATAAGCCACCCATTCTGCCTGTTCGTATTTTTCGTTATAAGACAATGAATAAAATTGATGATGTATAACTTGTCCGGTGGTTGAAGTCGGCAAAAAATCGAAATCAGAAACTTCAACTGTTTTAGTTGAAACCGGTATTTCAAAAGGGTAGCCATCATAAAAATAAAATCCGATGGCGATAAGTAAGGTTATAATGGTGTAAACTGCCTTTCTATTTTTCACTTTTCAGTAATATTTCCTGAAAATTTTCAGATTTTGGAAGGTCATCAAAAATGGTCACAAATTTTTGCGGAGGTGAGGTCAATTTGCGTTTTACCAAATCTATCCAGGCGCCATACACTTTAATTTCAGCCGAAAGGTTACCTGTCTCATTAAAAATTTGATGTTTAAATCGCCAGCGTTCAATGCCTTTTGAAACGCCTTCCAGTTCCATTTTAACTGTAATGTCTTCGCCAATATGTATTTCCTTGTAAAAAGAAGTTTCTTCTTTAAACAACACCGGACCAATATTAAATTTTGCAAATTCGTTGATGGAAAGTCCGTGTTCCTGAAAAAAGCGAACCCTCACTTCTGCTGCATAATCGTTATAAGCCGTGTGGCGCATATGTCTGTTTGGGTCAAAATCCGACCATTTTGTTTTAAAAGTAATTTCGAAATTCATGGAGTATTTTTTGAGGGGCAAATTTAGGGCTTATGTTCCGTTATAGTAAATCTAAAACAGAAAAAGGTTGAAATATTTTGGCATTTTTAATTTTTAACATCCAAAGCATCTCGCAAAGCGTTGCCTATCAGCATAAAAGCCATCACCAAACTCATAATGGCCAATCCCGGAATAATGGCCAAATAGGCTTTTCCCAAAATAATGTAGCTGTAATGGTCTTTAATCATTGCGCCCCAGGAAGGGATGGGTGGTTGTGCGCCAATTCCCAAAAAACTCAGGCCGCTTTCCATTAAAATGGCTCCGGCAAAGTTGGCTGCCGAAATTACAATTACGGGCGCCATAATATTGGGTAAAATATGTTTAAAAATGATTCTGAAGTTTGAAAAACCCAATGCTTTTGCCGCTTCCACATATTGCATTTCTTTTGCGCTTATAAGTTGTCCGCGTACAACTCTTGCAACTTCAACCCACATCGTTAACCCAACGGCAATAAAAACTTGCCAAAATCCTTTTCCCAAAGCCAAGGTAATGGCAATTACCAAAAGCAACGTTGGAATTGACCAGGTAATATTGATGAGCCACATAATAAAAGCATCAATTTTTCCGCCAAAATAACCCGCAATCGCCCCAATGGAAAGTCCAATGACCAAAGAAATAAATACGGCAATAAAACCTATGGAAAATGAAATTCTCGTGCCTATCAGCATTCTGCTCAGTAAATCTCTTCCATATTTATCGGTCCCCAAATAGAATTTTTTCGTTTTAATGAAGGTGGTTATGTCTTTTTCCTGAAATTTTGAAAGCGGATACGTTTTTGTCAAACTCACCGTATTGTTTTCTGTATAGGGATTTATTGTCAATTCGGTTTCGGAAATGCTGTAATTTGAAATCGGAATTTCAGTTTTCGGACTATTATTGCCGAATAAAACGGTGGAAAAAAAAGACTGTTCTTTTATTTTTTCTGAAGGAAAGGTTAGCATCAATACCTCAAAACCCGGTTTTTTAGAATGAATTTCCAAATGCATCTGGTTGGCATTGCTACTGCTGTCGGGCGCTAAAACGTAAGCAAATATGGCTACCAATGCACATAAAATCACAAACCAAAACGATAACACTCCAGCAGTATTTTTTTTAAACTTCTGGAGTGCCAGTGCTGATAATGAGTTTGCTTTGGTTTTCAATAGTTGTTGCTTTACAAGTGTAAAGTTACACTATTTTAAAATTAATTTTTCACCAATTGAACTTGTGGTTTAATTTTTAATTCGCTGAGCACATTTAAAGCCTCTTCCACATAAATGTCTTTTTTCAAATTAGCGTGCCAGGCTTCGCGTTTTTCTGCCAAATCTTTATCAGCTTCTATCAAAGGCATTTCATAAAACGGTGATGTATAGGTAAAATTGGAAGTGTATTCTGCAAGTTCTTTATATTTTAAGGATTCATTTTTACGATTTTCCAAATCATTTTTATAGGCTTCATAATTCAAATAAACCATACTTTCATCCTGTGAACTTTTCAGCCATTTCGCATTTTCGTCTATTAATTTGAAATATTTATTGTTTTCAATACGTTTTTTGCTGTTGTTGATTGCCAAATCATAATTTTCATAATTGTTCCAAAGCGTATAATTTGCCGCAGGAACTTTATCAAATACCAAGGCGTTATTCATATCACGCTCACCAATTTCCATATAACTGTATCTGCTTGGCAACATAATATCAGAGTGTACACCTTCCATTTGTGTGGAACCGCCATTGATTCTGTAAAATTTTTGAATGGTGATTTTAAGGCCGCCCAAATCTTCATTTAAATTATGGTATTTATTCAAGTCCAACACACTTTGAACCGTTCCTTTTCCAAAGGTTTGTTTTCCGCCAATAATAACAGCTCTATGGTAATCTTGCATCGCCGCCGCAAAAATTTCTGAGGCAGATGCTGAAAGTTCATTCACCAAAACCACCAAAGGTCCATTCCATTGAATTTTTGGGTCTGTGTCGTTTTTAACATCTGGTTTTGAGTCACGATATTTAACTTGAACTATCGGACCTTTATTGATGAATAATCCGCTAATTTCAATTGCGGTTTGTAACGATCCTCCACCATTATTTCTCAAATCCAACAAAATCCCTTCAACATTCTCTTTTTTCAGACGCTCAATTTCCTGAGCCATATCTGTGGTGGAATTTCTGTAGTTTCTTTCGTCAAAATCAATATAAAACTTTGGCAAATGAATCACGCCAAAAGTTCTGCCGTCTTTTTTAATGACGCTCGATTTTACAAAAGTTTCTTCTAATTCAACAATGTCTCTGATAATAGAAACAACTTTAACGGTACCGTCTATTTTTTTAACGGTCAACCTAACCTCGGTGCCTTTTTTTCCTTTGATAAATTCAATGGCGTGGTCTAAACGCATACCAACAATATCTAAAGGTTCTTGATTTCCCTGCGCCACTTTTAAAATGATGTCGCCAACTTCCAATTCTCCCGATTTCCAGGCCGGACCACCAGAGATCAATTCATCAATTCTTGTGTAATCATTTTTCTTTTGAAGCCGGGCGCCAATGCCTTCCAATTTGCCAGCCATAGTTTCATCAAACTGTTTTTTTATGTTTGCGGCAAAATAACTGGTATGCGGGTCAAAGGTTTCGGTAATGCAATTCACGAAAGTTGAAAACCAATCGGAATATGTAAGCTCATCAATGCGTTCATAAAGATCGTTCATACTTGTCAATGTAGCTTCACGAACTTCAATTTCAAGAGCGTCTATAGGTTTTTTAACGTAAGTGCTGTCGGCTTTATATTTATCCTCTTCGTCATCTATTTTGTCGTTCAAACGCGTAAGGGCATTATATTTTAATTGTTTATTCCAAAGGTTTACCAAATCGTTTTTAGTTTTGGGATAAGGCACTTTTTCTGGGTCTAATTCAAGAGTCTCAACCATATCGAAATTAAATTTATTCGCTAAAATTTCCTTGTAATAGATTTTGGATTCTTCTGTTCGTTGCATAAAACGATTGTAAACCAAAAAGAAGAATGACAAATCTTCATTGTTGATTTGGTCGTCAATTTTAGTTCTAAAAGCCGAAAATTCATCAATGTCCGATTGCAGAAAATACCTTTTTGAAGGGTCTAATCTTTCTAAAAAATCCTCATAAACTTTTATGGAAAACGCATCGTCAATTTGTTGCGGCTCATAATGGCCCTGCACCAACACATATTTTAAAATGGTCAATAAAACTTTGTCTTTCGGGTCGTTGGTTGCGTTTGTTTGGAAGCTCGTAAATAAGCTGAAAACAAAGAGTAAAGGCAATACGAATTTGAATTTTCTGATCATCATCTGTCGAATCAATATTTGTTAATATGTTTTTGCATCTACTAAAATAGTGCCATTTTTTAGTTAGACGCCTAAATTAACCTTTTTTTATAAATTCCCCTTAAGTCTTTTAAGGTTTTATCACTATTTTAACTAAAATTTTCCGAGTTTTCCAATTAAATATTTTGTTTATTTTTTAGGTATTTTTTATTTGGGGAATACAATATTAATAAAATAATAAGATGATTTTACTTTACAAAATGTTAATTTTTAATTTATGGTAAGCAAATAAAATAGCCTAAATTTGTTGTTTAATATGTGTATGATGAATAAAAGACCTTTGATTTTAGTCACCAATGATGATGGCATTACGGCACCGGGAATTAGAACCTTAATTTCTGTGATGAATGAAATAGGCGATGTGGTAGTGATTGCTCCCGACAGTCCGCAAAGTGGTATGGGACACGCTATTACCATTAACGAAACTTTATATTGTGATGAATTAAAAGTTGATGACGGCCCACAAAAAGAATACCAATCTTCCGGAACACCAGCCGATTGCGTTAAACTGGCGGTAAGTGAAATTTTGGACCGGAGGCCCGATTTGTGTGTATCCGGCATAAACCACGGATCAAATTCCTCCATCAACGTTATTTATTCAGGAACGATGAGCGCCGCTGTGGAAGCTGGCGTGGAGGGAATTCCTGCCATCGGATTTTCACTGCTCGATTATTCGTGGAATGCCAATTTTGAACCTTTAAAAGCGTACATCAAAAAAATTGCCTTGAATGTGTTGGAAAACGGATTGCCGGATGGCGTTGTGCTGAATGTCAACTTTCCCAAAAGCGAAACCTTTAACGGCATAAAAATCAGCCGTCAGGCACGTGCAAATTGGGTGGAAGAATTTGACAAACGTGTGAATCCGCAAGGAAAAACGTATTTTTGGCTTACAGGAAAATTTGTGAATATGGACAAGGGCGAAGATACCGATGAATGGGCGCTGGCAAACAATTATGTTTCTGTGGTTCCCGTTCAATTTGATTTGACCGCACATCATTTTTTGCAAAAATTAAACGGTTGGAATTTGTAAATTAGCGTTAAACTAAATAAATTCAAGATATGAAAAAGGAAATGCTCATAGGTTTTTTGGTCGCTTTGGTGGCGACTTCTTTTGGCTGTTTTCTGTTTATTGAATTCTTTTCGCCTTTAGATTTTTACGAAAGTTTGGAACGCATAAAAGAAGGGAATTTAGAAGGAAAAGTATTGGTGTTGGGCGCTATCGCAAACTTTTTTGTATTTTTTGTGTTCTTAAAAAAGAAACAAATTTACAGGGCCAGAGGCGTTATCATGGAAACATTTGTAATCGCATTTATCGTTTTATTGTTAACCTTATTTAAGTCGTAAACACAGATGAAGTATTACATTATCGCCGGTGAGGCTTCGGGAGATTTGCACGGTTCCAATTTGATGAAAGCATTGATGGAGAAAGATCCGAATGCCGAAATCAGATTTTGGGGAGGTGATTTAATGCAACAGGTTGGCGGTACTTTGGTAAAACATTATCGCGATTTGGCGTTTATGGGTTTTGCCGAAGTTTTTATGAATTTACGGGAAATTTTTAAAAACATCAGTGTTTGCAAAAGTGATATCCAGCAATTTAAACCCGATGTGTTGATTTTAATCGATTATCCCGGATTTAATATGCGAATTGCCGAATTTGCCAAAAAAGCCGGCATCAAAGTCCACTATTATATTTCTCCCCAAATATGGGCTTGGAAAGAAAATCGCATTAAAATCATTAAACGCGATGTGGATGAAATGTACGTTATTTTGCCTTTTGAAAAAGATTTTTATGAGAAAAAACACCATTTTTCGGTTCATTTTGTGGGACATCCGTTAATTGACGCCATTGCCGACAGAACCCAAATTGATGAAAATACGTTTCGAAAAATTCATCATCTTAGCAAAAAACCCATTGTGGCTTTACTGCCGGGAAGTAGAAAGCAGGAAATAAAAAAAATGCTTTCGGTGATGTTAAATATCGTTGAAAAATTTCACGAATTTCAATTTGTGATAGCCGGTGCCCCTGGTCAGGATTTTGAATTTTACCAGCAATTTATCACCAAAGACAATGTAAAATTCGTTCCTAATAAAACCTATGATTTACTCTCCGTTTCCTATGCGGCCATAGTCACTTCCGGAACGGCTACCTTGGAAACGGCCTTATTTAAAATTCCGCAAATTGTTTGCTATAAAACCAGTAATGTGTCCTATCAAATTGGCAAGCGTTTGGTGAAATTGAAATTTATTTCGTTGGTAAATCTAATTATGGATAAAGAAGTGGTGAAAGAATTGATTCAGGATGAGTTCAACGTACAAAATTTGGAATCTGAGCTTCATAAAATTATTGATGGCTATCAACGCGCCTTAATGTTTATTGACTATTACGATTTAGAGAAAAAACTTGGAGGCAAAGGCGCTTCCAAAAAAGTGGCAGAATTAATCATAGAAAAATCGCAGAAATAAATGAATATTCCAGCGATTTTTAATAGTTAAGGTTTTTGTTCAGGTTATTTACAAACAGCTTCCAAAGTGTTTTCAATATAACCCGGAGTACTCACAATTTTCATAAAAGTGCCCATACTTAATTCAGGCCAGCTTACCGCCAATCGGTATTTTCCCGCAAGCATCGTCGCTTTTTTTCCCTGCAAAATAATTTCATAAGGCATTGCGGCGATATTGTCTTCCCCAATAATTGGCAAAAAATGAGACTCTCCTTTTGCTTTGTTTTGCAAACCAATGCCAAAAACAGCCACGTTTTCTTTTTCATAGATCAATTTATAAACCAAAATGGTTTCTCCTTTTTTAGCTTTTAAATTGGCTTCTATTGTTTTCACGCCTTCTTCAAAAGATGTAAATTCGTTCAGCGTAACGGGATTGGTAAAATAAGGCATCATCACTTTATAGTGATATTTTTTTAAATTTTCGGCTTTCACACTTCCTCCAAACGGACTAGATTCTTGCCCAATAGCCGCAAATGTGGTTTTTAAATCGGCAGTAACTTTTTGAAGTGTGTTTTTATGGGTATTGTAGCTATCGCCTAAATAAGCTCTTAATAGATATTCCGGATTGGTATATGACATAATTACTTTTCCGTTTTTTTCAACCAAACCAACTTTAAATACTGCGGCAAGTGCGCCCCTGTCGGTCACTTTTACAACGGTGTTTTTCAAATCGGTTCTTGTAAAGACAATCACTTTTAAAGTGCTTTTGTTTGACGGATTGTAAGTTCCTAAAATGGTAAAGGCATTGTTTTGTAATGCTTTGGTAATTTTTTCTGATGCTTGTTGCATGCTTTCGGTTGTTTCACCAATTTTAAGGTAAGGCGATAAATTTTGTCCGAATGAATCTGTGCTGAAAATCAACATAAAAATAAGGGTGATAAAAATGTTTTTCATAATGTGTATTTTATTAATCGATCAAAATTACTTGTAATGAAAGTGGACAATAGTGATAAAAATCAGTCTGTAACAATTGTTACCGGTAATTTGGCTTAAAAATGAGTTGATGTATTTTTTATTTCTGTTGTTTTTTTAATTAACTTTATCCTGCTATGATAAAATTCCTGAAATTTATTCCCGCACAACTTACTTTCTTTTTGATAGTGGGTATTCTTTTTGGAAATTATTTCAGCCTTCAGCCAATTCGATTGATTGTGGTTTTTGGCGCTTTAATTTTAATATTTACCATTGCTTTTTTTTACGCCGACAAACAATATCAAACGCCTTTTATATTTCCGGCATTGGTTTTTTTGCTTTCCTTTTTAATAGGTTTTGGAGGCGTTACATTTAAAAATCAGTTAAACCATAAAAAGCATTATTCAAAGCAACTTCAATTTTCAACAAATGAGTCAGTTTCTGCTTTAATTACCATTGAAAGCGTTTTAAAATCCACCAACTATTACAATAAATATGAAGCGGAGGTTTTTCAGTTGAATGGCAAAAAATCCATTGGAAAAATAGTGGTCAACGTTAAAAAAGACAGCGCAATTAACCAGTTTCAGGTCGATGATCATTTGGCGGTTAAAATGGTTTTTTCTGAAATCGCGGAGCCGTTAAATCCCTACGGTTTTAATTATAAAAAATACTTGCAGCAGCAACAAATTCACCATCAAATTCATGGGGATAACCCCCAATTTTTAAGGTTGAATAAAATCAATCAAACCATAAAAGGCATTGCGGCCAATATTAGAGAAAAGATCAATGTTGCTTTAATACAGTACGGATTTAAAAATGACGAGCTGGCGGTGGTAAATGCCTTGCTTTTAGGCCAACGGCAACACTTAACAAGTGAATTGCAACAAAGTTATATTGGTGCCGGAGCCATTCATATTTTGGCGATTTCCGGATTGCATATCGGTATTATTTTGCTCATTTTATCTGCAGTTTTTAAGCCACTTCATTATTTTAAACACGGAAAACTGGCGGCATCAATCATTATAATCACCATTTTGTGGCTATACGCCATTATTGCTGGTTTGTCACCTTCAGTGGTTAGGGCCGTAGCCATGTTTACCGCAATTGCGATTGCCATGCAAGTAAATCGGCCTTCAAGTACTTACAAAACCTTGGTTATTTCTATGTTTTTCTTATTGTTGTTTAATCCGTATTATTTGTTTGAGGTCGGATTTCAGCTGAGTTACCTTGCGGTTTTCTCCATTGTTTGGATTCAACCAAAATTGTACGATTTATGGAAACCGAAGTGGTGGTTGTTGGATAAAATATGGCAATTGTTAACGGTTTCAATGGCTGCGCAAATAGGCGTTTTACCCTTAAGTTTGTATTATTTTCATCAATTTCCAGGCTTGTTTTTTGTGTCGAATTTGGTCATCATTCCTGTATTGGGAATTATTTTAACTGCCGGAATTGTCATCATCATTTTGTCGGTTCTACAAATTGCACCACAATCTCTGGTTGATGCTTTTATTTTTGTCATTCGGCAAATGAATCATTTTGTGTCTTGGGTGGCGCAACAGGAAATTTTTATCATCCAACAAATTTCGATGTCATTTTTGCTGATGGTTGCATTTTATCTACTGTTGTTTTTCGGACTTAAATGGACAGAGAAAAAAGTGTTTTATCGATTTGTGCTCGTTTTAATTTCAATTGTAATGCTTCAAACTATTTTTGTTTTTGAAAAGTATTTGGCGCAGTCTACCGATGAATTTATTGTCTTTAATCAAAGTAAGGCAAGTACAATCGGACAAAGAACAGGAAATGTGATTCAATTCAGTTCTTCAGCAGATTCCTTAAAAAGATCCTCTAATTTTAAATTAGCTTATTTGGTTGGTGCGGAATTGAATGAAATGCTTCCTTCTGAAAAAATAAAAAATCTGTATCGTTTTAAAGACGAAACTATTTTGATTGTAGACAGTTTGGGACTTTACAAGTTTAATTCAGTGAAACCAACCATCATAATTTTAAGGCAATCACCTAAAATAAATCTGGAAAGATTGCTCAAAAACCTTAAACCAAAAATAATTATTGCGGATGGCACAAACTATAAAAGCTACTTGAAAGATTGGGAACAAACCTGCCTGAAAAATAAAACTCCTTTTCACAATACGTTGCAAAAAGGAGCTTTTGTTCTCAATAAATAAGTTATTTATTCCTTGAATGTATATTTAAAATTGGAGGAATAGGCGTTAAATTCTTCCTGTGTTTTTAAATTTTTATAATCATCATTTTTAAACATTTTTAAATATAGTTCCAGTTGGGTTGGCGTTCTGTAACCCGTTAAAGGGGTAATAAAATTTGCTTCCTCATCTAAAAATAACAAAGTTGGATAAGCTCTTACACCAAAAAATGCCGACAATTCGTGTGCGCTGTTTCTGCCGTTTGAATTTGGGTTAAAACCGGGATTGGTATATTTTTTACCTTTAAATATAACCGTTTCATTGCCTTCAGCATTAAATTTAACCGAATAATAGTTTTCATTCATATAAGCGATTAAATCAGGATTGGAAAAAGTGTTTTTATCTAACAATTTACACGGTCCGCACCAAACGGTATAGGCATCAACAAATATTTTTTTGGGCGTAACTTCCTGTGCTTTAACAGCTTCTTCAAAACTCATCCATTTAATTCCTTGTGCAGAAATTGAAAGGCTGAATAATGAAATTGTTAAAATAAGTATTTTTTTCATCTGTTTATTATTTATTTTTTATTGGAACAATTGCTGTTCGCCATTAATCATTTCGGTGTGTATCAAAATTTGTTATGGCTCGTTTCATCTTCATTAATTTATGTTTCTTTGAGCTTTTGACGCAATAATGTTGCCAAATTTACAAAGTTTTTTAAATTTATTTTACGCCGTGCATTAATTTTTTCAAAACCGGATTTAACGATAACGCAATTAGACCAATAAGGATCGGCACAAAAGTGAATATCAAAAAGAAAGTTGAAATGTCATATTTTTCCGTAATAACGTCAATCATTGCACCCATTTGCCCCGATGTTTTGTTCCCGATGGCCAATGCCAAATACCAAACACCAAACATAAAAGCAATCATTCTTGCCGGCACCAATTTACTCACGTATGAAAGTCCTACCGGCGATACGCAAAGCTCACCCAATGTATGAAACAGGTAAGCGAGTATCAGCCAAACAATACTGACAGAGGCCGTTTTGGCACCTTGCGGAATTCCAGCTGCGCCATAAGCCAAAAAAGCAAAACCGATTCCCAGAAAAAACAAGCCAATGGCGTATTTATTTGCGGGTTTCGGATTGTATTTACTTTCCCACCATTTAGAAAATAAGGGCGCAAAAGCGATGATAAACAACGAGTTTAAAATTAAAAACCAGGTGGCAGGAATTTGAATTTCATTGTCCTTTTTTGCCACCACTGTCGCAGCAATATTGGTGTTGATCAAATCGGCCTGTTGGGTGGTTAAATATTTATAATTTGTTCCTTTTTTATCAATATCGATAATGGCTATTTTATCATTTGCGACAAAATCATCTGCAACTCTAATTACAGTAGTATTGTCGACCAAAACTGCATTTTCCGGAATTTTTGTATCAGCAGTTATCGGAAAATCTTTTACAGTAGTTTCACCTTCATTATTGGTTTCTGAAATTTGATAGGTTTTATAGCTTATTTCATAAGAATAGGTGCTGAAGTTTGTATTCACTTTCCAAATAATCAATCCCCAAATGATGATAAAACTGAATCCTAACACCAAATTTGCCCATAAATATTTTTTAAAGGTTTGTTTGAACAATAAAAACAACACCCAGGTAATAATGGCAACAGGCACCACGGTGATGATCACATCAACAATATTGAAAATCATAGCTGAATTTCCCGACAAGATCCTGCTGGTATAATCCTTTGCAAAAATACTCATAGATCCGCCGGCTTGTTCAAAAGATGCCCAGAAGAAAATAATGAAAAAAGCAAAAATCACCACAGCAAACATTTTGTCTCTTGTTACGGCGCTGTATCTTACAATTCGAGAACCCAACAGGTAAATAAATAACAGGAGCGTAATAATGATGGTGACATTTGAATAATCTGTTCCGCCAAATTCCAAAAAGTTAACCGCCCCGATTTTAGACAATGGATCATTGATCACCCAGGTTAAACCGGCAACCGCAATAATAACAATAAGGATTCGGTCTATTAAGGAAAACGGATTTAATTGGTCTTCAATTTCCGTTTTTTCATCAATTTTAATGGTTTTATCTTCTTTGTTCGGTTTTTTTCCTACTTCTCCAAAAATACCCTGCGCCAATGTAAATTGAAGCAAGCCCAACAGCATAAAAATTCCTGCCAAACCGAAACCCCAGCTCCAGCCCAGCATTTCACCCATATAACCGCAAAGCATAATTCCCAAGAAGGCTCCGGCATTTACGCCCATATAAAAAATGGTGTAAGCGCCATCTTTTTTCTCCGGGAAATCTTTGTACAGCACAGAAATGAAAGAAGTCATATTTGGTTTAAAAAATCCGGTTCCAATAATCAATAAAGCCAAACCCGAATATAAAAAAAACGGATTGGATTCAACGGCCATACTTGCGTGACCCAAAGTCATAATAACCGCACCAATAATAATCGCACGTCTGTTTCCTAAGTATTTGTCGGCTAAAATTCCGCCAATTATGGGTGTTAAATAGAGCATTGCCAAATATGTTCCATATAAGGCCAACGCATTTTCACGAGGCCAATCCCAACCGCCAATTCCCAAAGCGCTCACTAAAAATAGCACCAATAAGGCACGCATTCCATAAAATGAAAAACGTTCCCACATTTCAGTAAAAAATAACACGAAAAGTCCAGCTGGATGCCCTAAAACCTGTGTTTTAAAAAAGTCGTTTCTTGAATTGTCCATAAGTTTATTATGCGTTAGATAAAGTTTGCAATTTAAAAAAACGCCTCTAAACTAAGAAGCGTTTTTATATAATTAAAAAATTATAGTTCTTTCGCCTCTTTTGGTCTGATAACCATTCGGTCATAAACAGTTAATGCAATAATGGTTATGATGCCGATGGCAACAATCACATACCAAATTTTATTTGGATTGTAAGTGTCCCAAATAAATTGGGTCATTTCATTTTGTGACATTCCCAATTTTTCTGAAGCTGCCGCGAAATAATCGTTTTTAGAAAATTCTTTTGTTACTTCGGGCATTTCAATGGCTCTTTTTGCCATTTCTGTTTGAAGCAAGCTCAATTTATCGGACCAGGCTTGGTATAAATTTCCGGAGATAAATGTGGTGATAAAATTTCCTAAAAAGATGGGCAAAAAATAAGTTCCCATATACAAAGCTTCTTTCCCTTTTGGAGAAATCAATGCGATAAATGAAGAAAACGTTGGATTTGTCATCATTTCACCAACTGCAAAAATAACGATCCCTAAAATGGTGAACAATCCGTTTCCTGTGTAAAAAGTGATTCCGATACCAATGGAAGCGATAATAAAACCGGTAATCATAGCACTTACGTGTCGCATTTTCAACACAAAATAAGAAACCATCAATTGAAACAAAATAATGGCACCGGCATCAATGTTGATCAGCATTTCCGGGTTTACAGAATCTCCTCCTCCGCTCATAAAACTTGCCAGCCAAGGAGAAACTTGCGCAATAGAATCGTGCAATGCTTTTGTGTTTACCCAATCTTCAATAAAAGTGGGAAGTGTATAAAAAAGCTGGTTAAACATCGTCCAAAAACCAATCATAATAACCAATAAAACAGAAAGACGTGTATCTTTAACAGCTTCCCATATATTTTTTATGGAACTTAAGACTGCTTCTCCAATAGTTTCTTCCTTTTTAATTCTTTCGCCTTCTTTGAAGAACAGCAATAATATTAAAAGGTTTATTCCAATGACAATTGCGGCTTGCAGAAAAACTATTTTCCATCCGAATTGTGTCCTTAAAGTTGAAGAAAATGCCGGACCTATAAATCCGCCAATATTCACCATCATATAAAAAATTCCAAATCCCAAGGTGGAATTTGATTTGTCGGTGTTTTTTGTGATGATGGCAGAGGCCACAGGTTTAAACATCGCAGCGCCTAAAGCAACCCATAAAAACACTAAAAATACAGTTGTGAAACTGGTGACTTCACCCATAAAATAATAGCCGGTACCCAATAAAACATAGGCTATGGTCAGGGATAGTTTGTACCCAATTTTGTCGGCAATGACACCTGTAATAATTGGCAGAAAGTATAAAATTGCGGTAACAACCCCCATTATTTGTCCTTTCTCAATATGGGAAAATCCCAAAGCGCCTTCATCAGTTGACCCTGTTAAATAAAGTGCCAATACAGCAAACATTCCATACCAGGCCCAACGTTCAAATAGTTCCATCATACTGGCAACCCAAAAGTTGCTGTTGTAGGATTTCATAACGCCGAAAAACGATTTTTTTTCTGTACTCATTTTAAAGTCTTTTAATTGTTATTGTTTGACACAAAAAAGCCCAGACAAAAAATTATCTGAGCTTTTTTTATTAAAGTAATTGATTTGTGATCATATTTTAGTGGATTCCTTTCATCGCTTTGTTTAAGAATGGAGACAATACCAATAGGCAAACTCCCGAACCTAACATTAACATCGTAATAAAAGGGTATAAGGCAAAATCATATTTATGCAAAATACTTTCCAGCATCCCTGCCAAATAGTTACCTGCGGCAAAACTCGCCATCCACAATCCCATCACCACCGAAACCAATTTTTTTGGTGCCAATTTGGTAATCATAGAAAGTCCGATTGGCGATAACATCAATTCTCCAAAAGTTAAAACAACATAAACAACCACCAACCACCAAGGCGAAACTAAATTTCCTCCATCGGCAGCATTGCTTGCTTGTGTCATAATAAAAAATGCCAAAGCGCCTAAAAACAATCCGATGGCAAATTTAAGCGGTGTTCTCGGGTTGAATTTCATCGCGTCAAGTTTCAGCCACATTATTGAGAATATTGGGGCGAAAATTAAAATGGCAAGCGGATTGATATTTTGATACCAAGATGCCGGAACTTCCCAGCCAAATAAAAGTCGGTCTGTATTTTCTTTTGCAAACAAGTTCATTGTTCCGCCGGCTTGTTCAAATCCTGCCCAAAAAGCAATATTAAAAAAAGCGAGGACTAAAATAACAATCATACGTGTCCATTCTGCAGAGCCGTTTGTTCCTTTTTTAATGGTGTATCCCAGTCCAATCACCAAAGCGGCAAAACCTAAGTAAGTAATAATGCTTGTTACGTCATCAGGCAACATTCTCCATAAGAAAATAACAGCTAAAGTGGTTAATACCAAAGCAATGGAATAAGTAATAATATCGCGCCAGTCTTTACCGTCCAATATAAATTTATCTGACGGTGAATTAGGCGGAAGTCCTTTTTGTTCAAGGTTACTTTCATTAAATTTCAACCAAAGAACACCGATAATCATACCTACTGAAGCTGCTAAGTAACCGTAGCCCCAAGAAACATTTTCTCCTAAAGCACCTGCGATAAATGGCCCTAAAATAGCTCCAAGGTTTATTCCCATATAGAAAATGTTAAACGCCGAGTCTTTTCTTGGATCATTGTCATCATAAAATTCACCAACAATGGTTGAAATGTTTGGTTTGAAAAATCCGTTACCGATAATCAATACGCCCAAACCAAAGTTAAACATAAATAGACGCGTTTCAGCATCTACAGAACTTACCAAAAATGCACTGGCGGCAAGTAAAGACTGACCAACAGCCATTACCAAACCTCCAATGTAAACTGTTTTTCGTTTTCCTAAAAAACTGTCGGCTACCCAACCTCCTAAAATTGGTGTCAAATAAACCAAACCTGTAAATATGGCATAAATTGCCAAAGATTCTTCTCTGTTTAATCCAAATCCTCCGTTCGCAAGCTCTGCGGTTAGATAAAGCGTTAACAACGCTCGCATTCCGTAGTAACTGAAACGTTCCCACATTTCAGTGGCAAATAGCGTATAGAGCGCTTTTGGATGTCCTTCTTTTATTGTTTTGTCAGCCATAATGTTTATTTTAGGTTAAAAATGTTAAAAATAGTTTGGTTAATTAAAGTTCAATATTTGTTGTTTTTCTGATTAAATTATCTTCGATAAATCTAGTCATTTTTTCGTATAAATGCAGCCTTGTATTTTTACCGGTATAAATTCCGTGATTTCTGTCGGGATATATGGCCAAATCAAAAGGCTTGTTTGCTTCTACCAAAGCATTTGTCAATCGCAGGGTGTTTTGAACGTGCACATTGTCGTCGCCACTTCCGTGAACCAACAGGAAATTTCCTTTTAATAAATCGGCAAAATTCAGCGGTGAATTTTCATCATAGCCGCTCGCGTTTTCCTGTGGTGTTTGCATATAACGTTCGGTATAAATGGAATCGTAAAAACGCCAGCTTGTTACCGGAGCAACAGCAATGGCCATTTTGAAAACGTCATTTCCTTTGAACAAGCAGTTGGCCGACATAAATCCGCCGTAACTCCAGCCCCAAATTCCAATTTCATTTGCATCAATATAAGGTCGTTTTCCTAATTCTTTTGCTGATTCAATTTGGTCTTCAACTTCATATTTCCCCAATTCTTTATAAGTCACTTTTTTGAAAACAGCACCTTTAAATCCAGTTCCTCTTCCATCAACACAAACAATGATATAGCCTTTTTCTGCCAAATGCTGAAACCAATAATCGTTTGCAGAATTCCAAGTATTGCTCACCGATTGTGAGCCCGGACCAGAATATTGTGTCATAAATACCGGATATTTTTTGTTCGCGTTAAAATTGGCAGGTTTAAGCATCCAGGCATTGAATGCACCATTTTTGGTGCTCAACACAAAAAATTCCTTTTTGGAAATGTTGTAGTTGGTTAATTTTTCAGAAAGTTTGTGATTGTTTAAAATCTCTTTCAATAAATTTCCTTCACCATTATAAAGTGAATAAACTGGAGGCGTATTCGCATCAGAAAAAGTATTGATAAAATAATTCAAATTTTTGCTGAAGGCAGCGTCATTTGTGCCGGAAGCATTTGACAATCTTTTTTTGGAGGTTCCATTTAATTTGATGGAATAAATTGCTCTGTTGATGGATCCATCTTCAACCGATTGATAATAAACGGTGTTTTTTTCCTCATTAATTCCGTAGAAATTAGTCACTTCCCAATTTCCTTTTGTAACCTGATTGATCAATTTTCCTTCCTTTGAATAATGATAAATATGGTTAAATCCGTCTTTTTCGCTTGTCCAAATAAAACTGTTATCGGTCAAAAAAGTTAAATTGTCTTGAATGTCCACAAAAGCTTTGTCAGTTTCATTCAAAATCACTTTTGAAGTAAAATTCGAAGCATTTACCGCAAACAATTTTAAATCATTTTGATGACGGTTTAAAGTGATAACCGATAATATTTCTGGGTTGTTTGTCCATTTTATTCTTGGAATGTATTCATAATTTCCAAGGTCGATTTTTTCGGTTTTTCCTTTGGAAACATTATAAAGATGCAAGGTAACTAAGGAGTTTTTTTCACCGGCTTTAGGATATTTAAAAACCTGTTGCGTTGGATATAAATCGTTGCCCACAATATCCATGGAAAAAGTTGGAACTTCTGTTTCGTCAAACCTTAAAAACGCCAAGTTTTTGCTGTCTTTACTCCAATCAAAAGCCCTGACAAACGAAAATTCTTCTTCATAAACCCAGTCGCAAATACCATTGATAATGTGATTCTTTTTTCCGTCGGAAGTGACTTGAACCACTTCGTTATTTTCTAAATTTTTAATAAAAATATTGTTGTTTTTGGCATAAGCAACTTTTTTGCTGTCGGGAGAAAAAGTGGGCTCCTGAATTTTTTCTTTATCTATTAACTGCAACGATTTTGAAGCCAAATCGTATACATAAAAAATACCCAGACTCGAATGTCTGTAAATTTGTTCTTCATCAACACCCAACAATAACTTGGTTTCATCATTGTTAAAAGCATAACTTTCAAAGTAGTTGATTTCTTTCAAATCTTTATTGTTTACAACCGTTTCAACCTTTTCCAACGTGGCGTAACTGTATTTATCAACCGTGGTGTTTTTGGTGTTTCTGTCAAAATTCAGCAAGGAATAGAAGTCGCCATTCATTGAATTTAGTGAATTCATGCGCTCTATTGAAAACGAGCCGTTCCAAATTTCTTCCAGTGCAATGTCTTTTTTTTGTGCTGTTGCCAAAGAGGTAATGGCAATAAAAATGATAAGGAGTTTTTTCATTTAATTATGAGTTCTTAAAATAATTGTCAAGTTTAAGAAAATTTTAGCAAATCACGTATGAAAAATGTCATTAAAATTAACAATATGTGAATTTGCCGTGATTTATATTTATTAAATTATCTTTGTGGCGTTCATAAATTTTATTCAAAAATGTCAAAAAACGTTAACGGATTTTCAAAGTTGAATAAACTTGAAAAAATAGATTGGCTGATATCACATTTCTTCAAAAATGATAAGAAGGCCAAACAGGTTTTGTTGCAATATTGGAATTCGAATGAAATACTGCAAAATTTGCACGACGATTTTGTTGAAAACACATTATCCAATTTTTATTTGCCTTTTGGTGTTGCGCCAAATTTTGTGATAAACGGAAAATCATATACCATTCCTATGGTTATTGAAGAAAGTTCGGTGGTTGCGGCGGCATCTTTGGTGGCGAAATTTTGGAGCACAAGGGGCGGATTTAATGCTACCGTTATTTCAACCACAAAAATCGGGCAGGTACATTTTATGTATGAAGGCGATAAAACTGCGATTGAAAATTATTTCAAATCAAAAAAGCCGCAATTTTTTGAAGTTACCAAAGCAATTACCAAAAATATGCGCAAGCGTGGCGGCGGCATTGTAGATATAGAATTGCGCGATAAAACTGCGGAACTTGAAAATTATTACCAGCTGCATATCACTTTTGAAACTGCCGACAGTATGGGAGCGAATTTTATAAATTCTTGTTTGGAAGTGATTGCAAAGGAATTTGAAAAAGAAGACATTCAAATTGTGATGAGTATTTTGTCTAATTATGTTCCGGAATGTTTGGTTCATGCCGAAGTAAGCTGCAATGTTGAAGATTTATACGCTGAAAATTCAGCAGCTTTTGCGCAAAAATTTGTGCAGGCCATCCAAATTGCAAATGCAGAACCGCACAGGGCGGTAACTCACAACAAGGGAATTATGAACGGCGTTGATGCCGTTGTGATTGCCACAGGAAATGATTTTAGGGCGATTGAGGCCGGAGTTCACGCTTTTGCGGCGCGAAGCGGAACCTACAAAAGCTTGACAAACGCCAGCATAGAAAACGGAATTTTTAAATTTTGGATTGATATTCCTTTAGCTGTGGGAACTATTGGCGGATTAACATCTTTGCATCCTTTGTCGAAATTTTCCTTGCAATTGTTGGGGAATCCTTCAGCAACAGCATTGATGGAAATTATTGCAGTGGCCGGTTTGGCGCAAAATTTTGCCGCTTTACGCGCTTTAACAACCGCAGGAATCCAAAAAGGACATATGAAAATGCATTTAACAAATATTATTAAGCAATTGGGCGCAAGCAATAAGGAAAAGGCATTTTTAATCGATTATTTTGAACACAAAACAATCACGCACAATGCTGTGGTTGAGGCGTATAATAAACTGGTTCAGGACAAATAATGGAATATTACAGCAATGGGAAGTTATTATTAACCGGTGAATATTTTGTGCTGGACGGCGCAAAATCTTTGGCGGTTCCCACGACTTGCGGACAAGATTTAATTGTTGATAATATCAATGAACCGCAATTAATTTGGCAAAGCTTCACCAATGAAGGAGAATGTTGGCTGGAAGCAATTTTCGATTTGCCTAAAATGCGATTGGCAAATGCCACATTTGATGCAAGTGAAGATGGTGGAAAAGATACGATTGCTGAACAATTGAATAAGATTTTACATGAAACCCGAAAGTTAAATCCGGCATTTTTAAATATGGAAAAAGGGTATTTGGTCAAAACGAAGCTTGATTTTCCAAGAAATTGGGGATTGGGAACCTCCTCAACTTTAATTAACAACATCGCAAATTGGGCAAAAGTGAATCCATATGAATTGTTGGGAAACACTTTTGGAGGAAGCGGTTACGATATTGCCTGCGCACTACACAATTCGCCAATTTTATTTAGCAAACGCAATACAGACATAATTGTTAAAGAAGTGAATTTCAATCCAACTTTCGCTGATCAATTGTATTTTGTGCATTTGAATAAAAAACAAAACAGCCGAGAAGGCATTGAACGATATAAAAAAATGAATGGAAATTTGACTTCAGAAATCAAACAAATATCTGAGTTGTCTGAAGCTTTTTTAAGCTGTAAAAAATTATCCGATTTTGAAAAATTGATGCAGGAGCACGAGCAAATCGTTTCCAAAACAATTCAATTAAAGCCAATTCAAGTTGAAATATTTTCTGATTATTTCGGACAAACAAAAAGTTTGGGTGCTTGGGGCGGCGATTTTATTTTGATAACTGGGAATGAGGATAGTCAAAATTATTTTAATAAAAAAGGTTTTTCAACCGTGATTCCTTATCAAAAAATGGCTTTATAAACGAATGAAGAAACAATTTATCATTATTGGAGGAGGCGCAGCCGGATATTTTGCTGCCATAAATGCTGCAGAAATACATCCCGATTTGGAAGTCATTATTTTGGAAGGCAGCAATAAAGTGCTTCAAAAAGTAAAAGTTTCGGGCGGCGGACGTTGCAATGTAAGTCACGCTTGTTTTACACCAAATGAATTGGTAGAATTTTACCCTCGCGGAAAAAAGGAGTTGTTGGGGCCGTTTCATCAATTTATGACGGGCGACACGATGGAATGGTTTGAAAACAGAGGAATTCCTTTAAAAATTGAAGACGATAGCCGCATTTTCCCCGTATCAAATTCATCGCAAACGATTATTGACTGTTTTTTGGAAAGCGCAAAAAATGCGGGCGTTCAACTTAAAACAAGCACAAGAGTTGATGCCATTGAAAAAAATGAGAATAAGTTTATCATAAAAACAAATGCTGAAACTTTTACTGCCGATTTTTTATTGGTTGCAGCTGGAAGCAATGCCAAGGTTTGGGCAATGTTGGAAGGTTTGGGACATACCATCATAAAACCTGTTCCTTCTTTGTTTACCTTTAATATTGTGGATGAAAGGTTAAAAGATATTCCGGGAATTTCTGTTCCAAATGCTTCCGTAAATGTGGTAAATTCAAAATTAGCAGAGCAAGGACCATTGTTAATTACGCATTGGGGATTGAGCGGTCCGGGAATTTTAAAGCTATCTGCCTGGGGTGCTTTGGAATTGCATCAAAAAGATTATCAGTTTGAAATTGAAGTCAATTGGTTGTCGAAATCTTTTGAAAAAGTATTGGAAGAATTAAAATCTGCCAAAAAAGAGCAGTCAAAAAAACAGGTGATTTTGCGTTCTGTTTTCGAAGAAATCTCCAAAAGATTATGGGAAAAATTTGTAACAGCCGCACAAATCCCTAATGATTTTCAATGGGCGCAACTGAGCAACAAACAATTGGAAGAATTAGCGCTTCAACTAACAAAATGCACTTTTAAAGTAACCGGAAAAAGCACTTTTAAAGACGAATTTGTGACTGCCGGCGGCGTAGATTTAAAAGAAATCGACTTTAAACATTTTGAAAGCAAATTGCATAAAAATCTGTTTTTTGCCGGAGAAGTCTTAAATATTGATGCCGTCACTGGCGGATTTAATTTTCAAAATGCGTGGACCGGCGGGTGGATTGTGGCACAATCAGTCGGCAGTTAACAGTCTCAGTATTCGGTTTTGATTAATTATACTTAAAAACTTTAGATTGTAACTGTAAATTTCAAGTGAGAATTTTTAGTCAGTCTGTTAACTGCAACTGTTCACTGAATACTATTCTGCGAATTGTCCCCGATGAGGTTTCAAAGCATCTCTATAGGTTTTCATATCAGCTTCATCAACCACAATAAAAGCGATGGTGTGCATTTCTGATAATACATAATAATTGATTTCATAAAAATGCAGTTTTTCAATGTTCGCAAATTCCTTTAAATGAATGCAATGATGCTCGGCAGTTTTTTCCGAAGATTCTCCGCGAAAATCCCAAATCAGTTTTAATTTTCTGTCCAAAATAATTGTTTTAAACGTTGCTTACATAAACCAATAATTCTCCTCCTTTAAAAGAAATTTGAACTTCATCGCTGTACGCTATATTTCTTGTGCCAATGCGTTTCCCAAAGGTTAACGTTTCATTGATGATTGGGTATGCCAATCCTTCAGTAAAAATTTCGTGGGCAATCGGAAATGGAATAATGGAAATATTTCTCCCTTTTACATTTGTTAAAGTGATTTGTTCTTCAATAAAAAAGTAGGTTCCGAAATCATCGAAAAAGGAAATTTTTAGGCTATTTTTCCATTGAAGTGCCGTGCTGATATTTCCTAAAAAATGATCGTGTTCCTTGCCGCTTCCACCATAAACATCAATGTGAATGTAGCCCCTGTTTTTCAAAATAGATAGCGCTTTGTCGAAATCGGTGAAATTTTGATCAGGCGTGCTAATTACTTCTATATTGCCAGGAATTAAATGAATTGAGTCAAAATCTCCCGTAACCAAATCTGGTTGTATGTTATTCATTTTAAAATGATTGTAAGCACCGTCAATGGCACAAACAAGATCGTAACCCGTTAAATCCGGAAATATTTTAGGTTCCGCACCGTTGAGCAGCATAAATACCTTTTTGTTTTTCATCTGTGCAAATTTAGATAAAATTAAAAAGGCAATCGCCATCCTAAGTATTATTTTAGAATGACGAATTAAATTTGATTTATTTTTTTAACCAAGTTAAAGCTATGATTCCTAATCTGCTAATTAAGAAAATTAGTATTCCAAAAACTGGAGCTATAAAACTAATTCTGAGCCCGGCGGCCAAAACTGTAGGTGAAATGTCACCTGCATCTTGAATTGTTTCAAAAGCAAACATTAATCCTAAAATTTGGCCTAAAAACCCCCAAACAATGGCAAATAAACTAATTGAATTAATAAGACTAATTGCTTTTTTGGTATTTACTTTTTTAATAATCTCAAGTACGAATAAAATTAGTACCAAAATTAAAATTAATAATAGAGGATACATAAAAAAGGCTCCGCCTTCTGATAAAATAGATGAATTCATAATATTTAGATTTTAAATTAACTATTTCGAAAGTATAAAGAATCATTCTTTAAATAATTAATTTGAGATAGATGAACTATAAATACATCTATTTAACGAATTTAAACTATATTAAGTAATACTCCATAGTTTGTTAGTTAAAAAGAGGCGTTATTTCGTATTTGGTCTATTTAAATGAGTAGAATGAAATTAAATTTGCAAATTGCGGTTATGAATATAATGTATATAAATAGATATAAATTTATAGCACGACACTTTATTTTTTGGGTTGGTGTTTGGTTTTTCTTTGTTTATTTTTTTAGTTACAGTTCAGATGATGTTGTTTATAGCAATTGGTTTTCTACTCTTTTGACGCCAATAACGATGTTAACTACCTATTTTGTTGTTTATTCTTTAATTCCAAAATATTTACTAACTAAGAAGTACAAATTTTTTATTCTTTACAGTTTTTATGCCCTTATAATTTCAGCGGATTTAATAGGATTGGTAATTGTCTTTTATTTTTTATTCTTATCAAATTTAAATGTTACTGAAATGCCTTTTATGAGCAAGAAATTTGTGTTTGTTTTAATCGTAGTTTATTTAGTTGTTGGAATAGTGAGTTTCGTGAGTTTGTTAAATCATAATTTCAAAACAATTTCAAAAAATAAAGAACTTCAAAACAAAATATTAGAAACTCAATTACAAATTAAAAATCAGGAATTGCACTATTTAAAGAAGCAAATCCACCCACATTTTTTATTCAATACCTTAAATACTATCTATGGATTTGCATTGAAGCAATCAAAAGACACACCTGAAATTATTTTAAAGCTTTCAAATTTATTGGACTATATTTTGTATCAGGTTAGCAAACCCAAGGTAAGTTTAAAAGAGGAAGTTTTACATATTAAAGAATATATTGAGTTAGAGAAAATAAGATTTCAGGATACTTTGAAAATTTCGTTTAATTCGGATGCTATTTCTGATGAAATTCAAGTGGCGCCCATGTTGTTAATTCCTTTTGTTGAAAATGCTTTTAAGCACGGTAGTTTAATTGATGGGTTTTTAACAGTTGAAATTACGATTTCATTAAATGGAAATCAGTTTGAGTTTTTAATTAAAAATACTGTCTTAGAAAATGATGAAAATCAAAATATAGAAGGAATAGGACTTGAAAATATTAAAAAAAGACTAAGTTTATTGTACAAAAATAACCACCATTTGCAAATTGAAAATTGTGATAATTGGTTTATGGTAAATTTAAAAATCACCAATTTAATTGCTTGAAAATGACTAATACAATTCAATGCATAATTATTGATGATGAGCCAATCGCCCGCGAAATATTGGAGAATCATTTACAGAAAATAGCTAAAATTAACGTTGTTGCAACTTGCAAAAATGCCATTGAAGCGTTTAATGAAATCAATTCTAAAAAAGTGGACTTAATTTTTTTGGATATTAATATGCCAGAAATTTCAGGATTGTCATTTGCGAAAACCATCAATAAAAATATCAAGGTAATTTTTACGACTGCGTATAGAGAATATGCTGTTAACGGATTTGATTTACAAGCCGTAGATTATTTGCTAAAACCGATTTCATTTGAGCGAATATTACAATCTGTAAATAAGTATTTGGGCGAAAATAGCCCAGTAATTATTGAGACAACATCGGAAATTATTCAAGAAATAAACGATTTTATTTTTGTGCGTTCAGATCGAAAAATGATAAAAATTAATTTTTCTGACATCAATTATATTGAAAGTTTTAGTGATTATATTAAAATTTACATCGAAAATTCTGTCATAATAACCAGAGAAACGATTACCAGTATTGAAGCCAAACTTCCAAAAAAAGATTTCATAAGAATTCATCGTTCATTTATTGTTTCTATTGATAAAATTGAATCATTTACCAATGAATTTATTGAAGTGAACAAAAAAGCAATTCCAATTAGCAGAAGTTACAAAAAAGATGTGCTTTCAAGATTGGAAAATGTTTAGCTAAATCAATTATCTTTGACAAAATTTTTGTTTTGACTGAAACCGATTTTATTTTAAAAGATTTTTCAATAGAAAATATTAACAACGGAAGCTTTACTTGGAAAACACCGAGCAATATTGCTTTGGTAAAATATTGGGGAAAGCAAGAGCCTCAAATTCCCGAAAACGCTTCCATCAGTTTTACGTTGGATGCCTGTTTTACATTGACAACGTTGGAATACAAATTAAAAAAAGAACGTCAACCTGAACTTGTTTCAGGTTCTGTTGTTGAGATGCTGAAACAAGTTCCACTTGACACTAGTTTTGAAATTTATTTTGAAGGCGAAAAAAAGAAAGATTTCAAACCAAAAATCGCCACTTTTTTCAAAAGAATTGAACAATATGTTCCGTTTTTGAAGGATTTTGAATTTGTGATAAAATCCCAAAATTCTTTTCCGCACAGCAGCGGCATCGCATCTTCCGCAAGCGGAATGGGTGCTTTGGCTTTGTGCGTGATGAGTTTGGAGAAGGAATTAAATCCGGCAATGTCCAATGAATATTTCAATAAAAAAGCCTCTTTTTTGGCGCGATTGGGTTCGGGAAGCGCGTGCAGAAGCATAGAAGGTCCGCTAATTGTTTGGGGAAATCACCAGGAAATTGAAGGAAGTTCCGATTTATTTGGCGTTAAATTTCCGTATAAAATTCACGACAATTTTAAAAATTACCAAGACGCCATTTTATTGGTTGATGAAGGTGAAAAACAAGTTTCAAGCACGGTCGGACATCAATTAATGTACAACCATCCTTTTGCAAAAAAACGCTTTCAGCAAGCAAATGAAAATATTTCCAAAATTTCAAAAGTGCTTCAAAGTGGCGATTTATCGGCTTTTATCGCCATTGTAGAAAGTGAAGCCTTGAGTTTGCACGCGATGATGATGACCAGCAATCCGTATTTTATCTTAATGAAACCAAACACTTTGAAAATAATCAATGAAATTTGGGATTTTAGGGCACATACAAATTCTGATATCTGTTTCACTTTAGATGCCGGCGCCAATGTTCACGTGTTGTTCCCGGAAATGGAAAAAAAAACTGTTAACAATTTCATAAAAAGCAACTTAATGCAATATTGTCAGGAAAATCATTATATTTGCGACATCATTGGAGAAGGAGCAACTTCAATTTTTAATTAAGCAAATGAAAGGACCACTTTTTTACGCAAAAATTTTACTTTTTGGAGAGTACGGAATCATTAAAGATTCCAAGGGTTTGGCCATACCATATAACGTATATCAAGGCGCTTTAAAAAAATCTAAAGTTTTAACTGAAGCGGCAAAACAATCGAACAAAAACTTAGAAAAGTTTTATGTGTATTTGTCAAATTTGGAAATCCGGGATTTGGTAAGTTTCAGATTGGATGAATTCAAAAAAGATATTGAAAGCGGTATGTATTTCGACTCCAGTATTCCGCAAGGTTACGGCGTAGGAAGTTCGGGAGCTTTGGTGGCTTCGATTTACGACAAATATGCCAACGATAAAATTACGGTTTTAGATAATTTAACCAGAGAAAAATTATTGAAGCTGAAAAGCATTTTTTCCTTGATGGAATCTTTTTTCCACGGGAAGAGTTCAGGGTTGGATCCCTTAAATTCTTATTTGAGCATTCCAATTTTAATCAATTCAAAAGACAATTTAGAAGCAACAGGAATTCCATCCCAAAAAGAAGGAAAAGGAGCGGTGTTTTTATTGGATTCAGAAATGATTGGAGAAACGGCTCCGATGATTACCATTTTTATGAATAAAATGAAGAGTGAAGGCTTCAGAAAAATGTTAAATGAAGATTTCGCAAAACATACTGATGCCTGCATTGAAGATTTTTTAAACGGAAATGTAAAATCATTATTTGGAAATGTGAAATTGCTTTCAAAAGTTGTTTTGGATAATTTTAAACCAATGATTCCTAAAGCTTTTCATAAAATTTGGAAAAACGGCATTGAGTCGAATGCATATTACTTAAAATTATGTGGCTCCGGCGGTGGCGGTTATATCCTAGGATTTACAGAAGATTACGACCAAGCTAAAATCCTTCTAAAAGATTATAAACTGGAATTGGTTTATAGATTTTAACAAAATAATCACAAAAAAATAAAGTTTAATAACATAGTTTCATTGTTGAATTTTATTTCACTTTACTATGGATTTACTTGAGATAGCCAAAAAAAACAGCAAAAAAAACGCGCCGATTTATATTAAATTGCTGAGTTTATTTTCGGTTGTCAGGGGCTATAACATTGTGCTTATTGTGGTTGCCCAATACCTGGCGTCCATATTTATTTTTTCTCCCGAAAAAGAGTTAAAGCATGTATTGCTAGATGTCAATCTGTATTTTATAGTGCTTTCAACAATTTGTGTAATTGCTTCGGGCTACATCATTAATAATTTCTATGATTTTGAAACGGATAAGATTAACCGTCCAATAAAATCAACGATTGATTCCATTGTGACTCAAAAAACAAAATTGCAGCTCTACTTTGTTTTAAATTTTTTAGGAGTTTTTATTGCCTTTTTGGTTTCTTGGAGAGCGGCTTTGTTTTTTTCGGTGTATATTTTTTTAATTTGGTTTTATTCGCACAAACTAAAAAAATATCCATTAACTGGTTTTTTTTCTGGTGCGATTTTGGCCATTTTGCCGTTTTTTGCCGTTTTTGTCTATTACAAAAATTTTTCTGAAATTATTTTTACCCACGCATCTTTTCTGTTTTTTATTTTGTTGATACGGGAATTGATCAAAGAATTGGAAGGCATAAAAGGCGATTTTATCCATAATTACCAAACAATCGCCGTAAAATATGGAGAGCATTTCACCAAAATTTTGATTACAATTTTGGTATTTTTAACGTTAAATCCCATCTATTTTTTGTTGAAATATCCCGAAATTGGCGGAATGAAATACTATTTTTACGTCAGTGGCGTGGTGTTGTTTTTGTTTGTGCTTTTTGTATGGTTCAGCAAAAGCAAAAATAATTATACTTTATTGCATTTTGTATTGAAATTGATACTGCTTGCCGGAGTATTTAGCTTGGCCTTCATCGACTACTCGGTCATCATTAATAAAATTCTTTTAAAATAAAAACNNAGAATATAAATTATTTTTGCCAAAAATTAAAAAAAATGAATTCAAGTAAAAACTCGTCGGGAGGACGACACCAAGGTAAAAAAAAGCCTCAAACCACTACAGATAAAAAATTTGAACCCAAAAAGTTTGATGCTAAAAAGAAATCTCAAACCACTGCAGACAGAAAGTCTGAACCTAAAAAATTCGATGCTAATAAGAAAACTTCGGGCAATTTCAGGGACAAACCGGCTTATAAAAGGGAAAGTCCATTTTCTAAAAACGCTAGACCTATTTCAACAGAAGAAAAACCTGCACCGAAACAAGTTAAACAAAATGATGGTATTGAAGGCATTCGTTTAAACAAATACATTTCCAACTCAGGCGTTTGTTCAAGAAGAGAAGCAGATGTTTATATTAAAGCAGGAAGTGCCACCGTGAACGGAAAACTGGTGACCGAAATGGGCCATATTGTGACGTTGGGCGATGAGGTTCGGTTTGACGGTTCCTTAATTAATCAGGAGCAAAAAAGATATGTGTTGCTGAACAAGCCAAAGAATTACATCACTACGATGGAAGATGAGCGCGGACGTAAAACCGTGATGGAATTAATTGCAAACGCTACAAAAGAGCGTATTTATCCTGTTGGACGATTGGACAGAAATACAACCGGACTCTTATTATTTACCAATGATGGCGAATTGGCGAAAAAATTGACGCATCCAAAGAGCAATATCCAAAAAATATACCACGCAACATTGGATAAAAAACTGGCAAACACCGATCTTATAAAAATTTCAGAAGGTTTTATGTTGGATGAAAAACGTGTGATAGTAGATGATATTTCCTATGTTGTGAATCAGCCAAAAACGGAAGTTGGCGTAAAAATTCATTCAGGCAGAAATCGAATTGTGCGCAGGATATTTGAACACTTTGATTATAGTGTGGTAAAATTGGACCGGGTAATTTTTGCCGGACTTACAAAAAAAGACTTGCCCAGAGGCCATTGGCGCCATTTAACAGAAATGGAATTAAATACTTTAAGGATGCTTTAATCCTCAAAAACAAAAAACAAGAATATTCTTGTTTTTTGTTTTTTATAGGATTTTGTTTCAATATTGATTGAAATAAATTTTTGGTATTATTATTTTTTTATATTTGGCATTATATAAAGAAGTAATTAAATAACCAATGCATTTATTTATGTCTAATGTATAACCAATTTGTTATGAAGAGAATAATTGTCGATTATAAAAAACTAACCTCTGAGATTCTTAATTTGCTGGTTGAGAAATTTCCTGACGGTTACGGCATTAGGGATATTATTAGGTTTACAAACCATAAAGGGCAATATGTAGAAGCTGTTGAAGTTGCAACTGAAGACACCATTTACCTTGTTAAAATTAGCGATGAATTGGTGGACAGTATGGAAAATTTTTATGAAGAGGAGGAAGATGACAATATTGAGAGAGATTTGGAAATAGATTTAGAATTGAATTTAAAAGTGCCTATTGAAGGCGAAAATGATTTGGATGATGATGATTTAGATATTGATGACAATGATGATTTAAATGGTGATTTAAATGGTGATTTAAATGGTGAAGATGATTACAATGAGGATATAGATGATGATTTTGACAAATAAAAAGGGCCAATGATTAATATAAATTGATTTATTTTATAAAATTAAGGCAATCAGAATAAGTCTTTTTATGGATAAATTATACAGATTTTAATGGGTATTTTTTAACAAAGCCATTTCCAAACTTTCAACAATTTATGCTTTAAAATTTATAAATATAGAAAAACCCTTGAATATCTATCTGATAATCAAGGGTTTACTTTTTTGATGGTGGTGCCTCCAGGAATCGAACCAGGGACACAAGGATTTTCAGTCCTTTGCTCTACCAACTGAGCTAAGGCACCATCGCTTTAGCGGTTGCAAATATAAATTTATTTTTTAGACATATCAAAACAATTTAAAAAAATCTGTTGTATTTTTGAACTCTTTAAGTAATAAGAATGAACTTAATCATAGATGTTGGCAATACAAGAATTAAAACTGCTGTTTTTTATAACAGTAAATTGATTCATACTGAAAGCATTACAAAAGAATCATTCGATTCTGATGTTATTGAAATCATAAAAAAATACCAATGCAGCAATGCAATTATTTCTTCAGTTGGTTCCTTAAAAAACGCTCAAATCGCTAAATTACACGCCGAAATAAACTTAATTGAGCTGAATTACAACACCAAAGTGCCATTTTTGAATAAATATACCACGCCAAAAACCTTAGGAGTTGACAGAATTGCGTTGGTTTCTTCGGCAATATCGAAATATACTAACAAAAATGTTTTAATCATTGACGCAGGAACTTGTATTACGTATGATTATATTAACAATGAAGGAATTTATTATGGCGGTGCAATTTCGCCCGGACTGCAAATGCGATACAAAGCATTAAATTTTTTTACTGAAAAATTGCCGTTGCTCGAGGTTTCAGAAAAATTTGAATTGGTTGGAAATTCTACCGAAACAAGCATTCATTCTGGCGTTATAAATGGTGTTATAAATGAAATTGATGGAATTATTAATCAGTATAGAAAAAAAAATACAGATTTAACAGTTGTTTTAACAGGAGGAGATGTAAATTTCTTGTCAAATAGATTAAAAAATGGCATATTTGCCAATCCTAATTTTTTGTTAGAAGGATTGAACACAATTTTGACTTATAATATAAAGTAAATGATAAAAAAAATAATAGTAATTATAACACTATTTGTATCTATTGTCGGTTTTTCACAAAAAAACAATACATCATCTTATTCATTTTTCGGAATTGGAGATAAAAATAACGAAAGTACTGTTGAGCAATTGAGTATGGGCGGGGTTGGCGTTTCTTTAAATGAAAGCTATCGTTTAAATTTTTTAAATCCTGCTGCAAATGCATCTTTGAGATTTACAACCTATACAATGGCTATAGAAAGTTTGAACAGTACTGCAAAAGACAGTAACGACAAACAAAGAGCTTCCGCAACATACCTTTCTTATTTGGCTATTGGGTTTCCCTTAGGTGAAAAAGCTGGAATGACCATTGGTTTGTTGCCAAATTCCTCCGTAGGATATTCGTTGGTATCAAATGAATACGATTCCGAGAATAACCTTACAGAAGTTACGCAATATATTGGTGAAGGCGGAACAAATAAATTGTTTTTAAGTGTTGGGTACAAACCTTTTAAGAACTTCAGTGTTGGTTTACAGGGAAATTATATTTTCGGAAAAGTTGAAAACAGCATCTTAAATCAGGTGAAAGGCAATGCTTTGGCCACAAAATACCAAACAACTTCAAACATAAAAGGACTGGCTTTGAATGGAGGATTTCATTATAAAGCAAAAATGAATGATAAAATGGACTTCCTTTTAGGCGGAAATTTTAATTTTAATAACGAAATTGAGGCAACAGGCAATGAGTATTTATATTCGGTTTCATTAGGGACATTTGAATCGCCTCGTGACACCATTTTAAGCACAAATAGTACCGGAATTCTTAAGTCCCCATTAAAATCAACTTTAGGACTTGGTTTGGGTAAAGACAACAAATGGTATGCGGGAGTTGATTACAGTTTTCAAAATGCTTTGGCATTGAGTGGCGGTGTTTTTAATAATTATTCAAAAATAGATTATGATAATTACAGTAAAATAGCAGTGGGTGGTTTTTATACCCCAAAATTCAATTCAATTACAAGTTACTGGGATAGAGTAACCTATAGAGCTGGAGTTAAATTCGAAAACACCGGATTATTGATTGATGCATCAGGAAATGGAACCGATTTTACTGCGATTGACGATTTTGGCATATCTTTTGGAGTAGGGTTGCCAATGAGTAAGCAACTGTCTAATTTGAATATCGGATTTGAGATAGGAAAAAGAGGACAAACAGCGAATGGCTTAGTACAAGAAAATTATGTGAATTTTAGATTAGGCCTTTCATTAAATGACAAATGGTTTAAAAAATTAGAAATATTTTAATTAAAAATTAAGACGATGAGACAAATGAGACAAATTTTAGCTGTATTATTTTTTATAGTTTCAGCCCCGGTTGTTTTTTCACAAGCGGAAAACGAAGAATGTATTATTAAATACAATTTGTTTAAAGGTGATTACAGCGCCGGTAAATACGATGTTGCCTACGAAAACTGGTTATGGACTATGGATCATTGTCCAACACTTACCGTAAATATATATAAATTGGGTATTAAAATCGCCGAAAGCCGATTGGAAGCCGCAACAACTCCAGCCGATAAAGCGGCTGCAGTAAAACTTGTTGAAAGAGTTTACACCCAAAGATTGCAACATTTCCCTCAAGACTTAGCGAGAGTTTACAGTGATTTCGCAACTTTTAAAGATGCTCAAGGTGCATCAGAAGATGAAGTTTTCGTTTTATTGGAAAAATCTTTTAAATCAGATGTTACAGATATTTCCCCTACCAATATTTACAGATATTTTGATATTATCTTAAATAAATATAAAGACACAAATGCGCAAAAAGTATTTGACACTTATGATGAAGTTAGTGAAGGCCTTGAAATAAAGAGAGAAGAATATTCAAAACAATTAGACTTAATTACTGCAAAGGATTCAACTACTTTAAGTGATCGTGATAAAAACAACAAAATGGCTTATGAACAACATCTAACCAATTTGGATCTTGTTGAAACTTCACTGGATGCAAAATTGGCAGCAATTTCAACCTGTGAAAACTTGATTCCTTTAAACAAAAAGTATTTTCAAGAAAATAAATCAGATGCTGTATGGTTAAAGAGAGCGGTATCAAGAATGTATAACAAAGAATGTACTGATGATCCTTTCTATGACATTTTGGTTGAAGCTTATGTTAAAGCAGATCCTTCACCACAAGCTTCTGTGTTTTATGCTGATATTTTAATGAAAAATGGCGAAACCAATAAAGCAATGGAATATTTCAAAAAAGCGATAGATCAGGAAACAGATTCTTATAACAAGGCTAAATATGCATTTAAAGTTGCTCAAATTTTAAGAAAAAAAGGCAGATTGGAAGAAGCAAGAACCTATGCTTATAAAGCCCTGGAATTTCAACCAAGGATGGGTAATGCCTATTTATTGATTGCAAGTATGTATGCATCAAGCGCCAACTCTTGCGGAAATGACGTGGTATCTAAAAGAATGGTTTATGTAGCCGCTTTAAATAAAGCATTAAAGGCAAGAGCCGTAGATCCTAGCATTAGTACATTGGCAAATAGATTTATTGCAAGCTATTCAGATAATGTCCCAACCAAAAAGGATTTGTTTGTGGCAGGCATACAATCAGGATCTAGCCATAGAATTGGATGTTGGATTAATGAAACAGTAATAGTGCCTTAAATTAGATTTAAAATATTAAAATTGATATATTTGTTGAATGACAAAATCAATTGTTAATAACATAAAATGCATTGCTGTGGTTTTCGCCTCAGCAATGTTTTTTTCATGTACAAACGATGTAAAAGAGGTACGCGATTTTTTGGCTGATAAAAATTTGCCTATTGGAGAAGCCTTCAATATTAACCACAAACATACCGATTCCGGACGTGTGGATATTAAAATGAAAGCGCCATTGATGCTCGATTTCAGCAACAGAGAAAATCATCCTTACAATGAATTCCCAAAAGGTATAAAAATCACCACTATTGAAAAAAACGGAGATTCTATAACTGTAGTCGGCGATTATGCGAAAAGCTACAGGAAAACGGAAGTTTCTGAAATAAAAAATAATGTGGTCATTATCAATTATGCACAAAAAAACAAACTGGTTACCGAACAAATTTATTGGGATCAAAAAACCCATTATTTTTTTACCGAAAAAAAATTCACTTTTTATACCCCAACAGACACTATTTACGGTGCCGGTTTTGAATCGACAGAAGACTTAAAAACTTGGTGGGTGAAAAATCAGAGCGGAGTTATTAACATTAAAGAATAAGAGATGCAAAACCTTTGGAAAATATTTGAATATGGGTATTTAATTATTGCCATAGTATTTAGTGTGGAAACTGTATTAAATTGGAATTCGGACAGAGAACGCGCATATTTATTGGCTGGATTTTCAATATTGGCAGTTTTTATGTATTTTTTCAGAAGACGTTTCAGAAAAAGACGGGAAAAACCAAACAATTAATTAGTGGAAATTCAAATACTTGTCATATTAATTTCAATTCTGCTTTCCGCTTTCTTTTCAGGAATGGAAATTGCCTATATTTCTGCAAATAAATTTCAAATTGAGCTTCAAAAAAAGAAAGAGGGATTTACCTCAAAAATAGTTGGTAAATTAACGGCAAAATCATCAAAATTTATTACCACTATGTTGGTTGGCAATAATATTTCTTTGGTAATTTACAGTTTCTTTATGGCCGAAATTATTACAGACCATATACTGGGTTTTCATTTAAATGATTTTTCTACTTTAATTATTCAAACTGTAATTTCTACAATCATTATTTTAATCACGGCCGAGTTTTTGCCAAAAGCAATATTTAGGATTTATGCCAACGAAATGTTCTGGTTTTTTGCGCCGGCAGCCTACTTTTTCTATATTATATTTCATTTTGTTTCAGATTTTATTACCGCAATTTCCGATTATTTGCTGAAAACATTTTTTAATACAACAGGCGATGTGAAACTTACTGAATTTAGCAAAGAGGAACTGGGAAATTATATCACTAAACAATTGGAAAACAGCGATGATT
>DPCK01000074.1 GCA_003516285.1 Lutibacter sp.
CTATTGGGGTATATTACAGGATACAGCTATTACAATGCGATGGGTTTTACAACACAAGTAAGCAATGTAATCCAGATTGCTAAAAATGAAACCAGACCTTCTTTACAGCGTGGTCGATTTAAAGTGGCATTTATTAAACAAAAAAACACCATCACAAAACAAAATGTTCCATTACTCAGATTACTGGATGCAATTCGTTTTATAAAAGACATTCCGGATGCAACTATTGATAATTCCTGCAGTCATTTGCTAAAATTACTTACCGACTTTACGCAAGAAGAACAGGAACAAATAAAAAAACTGGCATTGAAATACCCATCGTCAACAAGAGCGCTGTTAGGTGCATTATTTCAACAGATAGACAGCAATCAAAATACTGAGATGCTTCAAAAGTCTTTAAACCCAATAACAACCTATAATTTATCGGTTTCAGAAACAATTTTACCAACAGCAAAAAACTGGAATATCAAATGAACCTTCACCAAAATAGCGCCTTATTTAAAGATGCAGTAAAGTTTACGGCAGCTCAAAAAGGAATACTTGATATTTATATTGAAAAAGATTATTGGGTAACTTTTGTGCTGTACAATTTGTACAAAAGCGAATTGGGCAAAGAAATTGTTTTTAAAGGCGGAACGGCATTGTCAAAATGCTATAATATAATTGATCGTTTTTCTGAAGATATTGATTTAATTATTCTGAAAAACGACAAGCAATCGGATTATTATTTAAAGAAAAAATTAAAAGAAATTACCACTGCAGTTTCAGAATTATTGCCGGAAATAGCAGAAAAAGACATCACCCACAGAATTGGAATGGTTCGAAAAACAGCGCATTCCTACCCTAAAGCATTTAAAGGTGAATTTGGCCAGGTTAGAGACACTATTATTGTTGAAGCGACAAGGTTAGGACATCACGAGCCTTATGAAACTAAAAAAATCGCATCGTATATTTACGAAATGATGCTAAGCACCAACCAACAAAAATTGGCGATTGCGTATGATTTGTTGCCATTTAATGTTTTGGCATTGGATGTTAAAAGAACACTCTGTGAAAAAATAATGAGTTTGGTTCGGTTTTCTTATACTGAAAATCCAATTGAAGATTTAAACAATAAAATCAGACATACTTATGACATTCATCAACTGTTAAAAAATGAAGACATTCTTGCATTTTTCAATTCAGAAAAATTTGATGAAATGCTGTTGAATGTTGCGAAAGATGATCTGATAAGTTTTAAAAATAACAATGAATATTTACAAATTCATCCAAAAACAGCGCTATTGTTTGCCAAGCCAAAAGAAACCTGGCAATTATTAAAAGGAACCTATCTGGGCAGTTTTAAAACTTTGGTTTATGGAAATTTTCCGGGAGAAGATGAAATAGAAAAAACAATAGTTCAGGTTTCATCAAGGTTGGGAAAAATAAACTGGGACTTAAAATTTTAGAGCACAATATCCTTAGAAATAAAAAACCCACCGCAGATAGACTACAGTGGGAAATTGCTATGAAAAAGATGGTCTTGACAGACCTATGTGTAAATATAACGTATCTAATTTAATAATAGTGTTTAAAAACAGATTTTTTTTAATTTAAATCCAATCCAGTACGTTTTAATAATAATGAATTTTCAATTTAATGCACTGTTTTTTTGTTACTTTTAACATCGTTTAACAAACTTTTAAAATTTAATTGCTAAAAAACTATTATGGTTCTAATTGCTGTTATTTTATCTATTATTTATACCTTTTTTATAATTAAATTTTTATAAAAATAAGTCAAAGTATTAAAGAAGATTCGAATTTTGTGGCACATTTAGGGTCAGGTGGGCCACGTGTTTTAGGGAGTTATCTTAAAGAGCATTTTAATTTATGAAAAATAAGAAGGTCATAACCATCCTCGTTATTCTAATTGCAATACTCTCCTTAATTGCAACGCTTACCGGTATTTTTTCAAAAGGCGGTAGTGGCGAATATGAATACAAATCAATAAGAGGACAAACGGTTAAAATTTATGGCGAGGGCGTGTATCATCACATGTCTTCAGATGTTGCAATTCAGGGTATCGCACAAGATTATGTTACTCTGCTGATTGGAATCCCGTTTTTGCTGTTGGCACTTAACCGTTTTAGAACCCAATCGCTCAAAGGGAAATTTCTATTGGCAGGGGTATTAAATTACACATTTCTTACTTACTTGTTTTATATGAATATGGCAATGTATAATTCCTTGTTCTTGGTTTATGTGGCTTTAACGGGTTTATCTTTTTTTGCTTTAGTGCTGACTTTACTTTCCGTTGAAACTGACCAGCTCCCTGATATCTTCAATAAAAATACACCTGTAAAATTTATTGGTGGTTTTTTAATCTTTAATGCGGTAAGTATTGCCTTGTTGTGGTTGGGAGTTGTGGTTCCCCCGTTGCTCGACAAATCAATCGTGCCTTTAGCTGTTCAGCATTATACCACACTAAACGTTCAGGCGTTTGATTTGTCTTTATTCCTGCCCATTTCATTTGTTGCAGGTTTGTTGCTGATCAGGAAAAGTAAATTTGGTTATCTGATTGCCCCGGTGTACCTTATTTTTCTCTCGATGCTGATGATAGCCTTAATTGCCAAAATAATTGCAATGGCTTTGAGTGGTGTAAATGTAATTCCTGCAATCTTTTTCATTCCCTGTATCGCTGTTGTTGCAATGGTATGCAGCATCATTTTATTAAAAAATATTAAATCGCAGACCTATAAATAGTTTCAATATTATTAATAATCGCTCCAGTTACTTTTCACTTACAAACGCACTGTTATCGATAATCTCTTGGAATAGCCATTTTATGATATTGCCAGATGTTTCCGAAGTAATTAACTTAATTAACATTGATCAATCTTCAGTTGATAAAAGAGAATAAAAAACTCACCACTGATTGCAATGGTGAGTTTAAAATAGCTATTAAAAAAATATAGGTCTTAAAAAACCTAAGTTTAAATTTAACGTATCAAATTTAATAAAAGTTCTTAAAAAAGAGTATTTATTTTATGATTTTTTATAATCAATAAAGAAAAACTATTCCGTATTGGCTACCTCCCCTCAACTATCTCAATCTCCTCCTCCGTCAATCCATACAACGTATAAACCATTTGGTCTATTTCTTTGTCTGTGGCATCAATAGTGGTTTTTAGTGCCAGTGCTTTTTTGCTTTCCTGTAAAAAGTAATCTTCCCATTCAGCTTCTTGGGTTAAGGATAGTTTCACTTTCTTTTTTCCTAATTCTTTTATAAACTCCAGATAGGTTAACAAGTACCAATCTTGTAGTTTTTTTGGTAATTGATCTATCTCGAATTTACGATATACTGTTCTTAGGAATTTTTGGGAGTTAGAATTTATGTCGATATTTAATTTAAGTAATACATCAACTTGATTAATTATTAAATTTTGCCTTTCATTATTAGTTTCAATTATAGGTAAATTTCGGATATCTCCAATTAAAATTTTTGGAAATGTTAGTCTATTTCCTTTTGGAGATGTCATAATATTAAACCACGATAGTAGTTTTGAATTCACTAAAGCCAATAGATACTTTGTGCTAAAGGTTGAAATATTTAGACAAGATATTATTCCAGGATCGTGAAATAACTTACCGGAATAATTAACTGCTGAGATTCGTGGTGGATTACCACCAGTTATTTCTTGTATTAAAATTCTGTCATCAAAAAAATATTTATATTTTCTTGCACGATGTAACCAAGTACCATAATTTAAATATTCATTATTGGTAATATTTAAAGAATATCTATTTATTGACCTTCCTTGAATCCAAACCCCATAATTTTCATCTAAAGGTTGTTCACTATGATAAACTCTATTTTTTACATCTTCTTTTGTTAAATGTTCAGTAGAGTAAGGAACAATACCTTGACAAACATCAAGAAAATTTTCAGCAACTTTTGAAACAGATTTAATTTTTTTAATAATTAAAATATCAATTTCATTCTGTAAAACTTGAAATTGTTTATCATCTGAATCTCTCCAGTTTTCTATAAATCCTTTTCTAGTTTTATTTAGTAAGTTTGAAAAGTTATCAATTTTAGAATCAAAGTTTATTATATCACAAAAATCATTTTGACTTTGAAAAGTTAATATAAAAACTATTGCATTCAGACTTGCATCTTCAAAAACTGAATTTTTAAAAATCACAATATTATTAATACCATAATTTTCTAAAACGTGCTCTCTTAATTTTCTTGCCTGTGGAATATTTATCCAAGTGTCAGGTGTTATAAAACCTATTTTACCATTTGTTTTTAATATAGAACTTATAAGTTCTATAAAAAAGAAATATATTTCAAAGTTGCCTTGAAATGTTATAAACTTTTTTTGAAAGTAATCTTTACTACTTTTATCAATAAATGCACCATAAGGCGGATTCCCAATCACCACATCAAAACCGCCTTTGGCAAATATTTGAGGAAATTCCTGATGCCAGTTAAAAGCCTTGTCGCCGGCAACGGAAACATCATCTATTAAAGAGTTTCCACATTTTAAATTGTTGTTTAAATCGTTTAATTTTCGGTTTGGCTGTGCAGTGCGCAACCACAAAGAGAGTTTTGCAATTTCAACGCTTTCCTCATTTAAATCAACCCCAAATAAGTTGTTTTCCAGGATGCTTTTTTCAACATCACTCAACACCATTGCATCACCAAACAATTTGGCCTGCAGTTCATCAATATATTTGTGTTCGTTGATTAAAAAATCCAATGCCTGGTTTAAAAATGCCCCGGAACCGCAAGCGGGATCGCAAATGGATATTTGCAACAGCCAGCTGCGGTAATCTTTTAGTTCTTCAAAATATTTTTGTTTTTCCTTTTTGGGCAAATTTGGAGAAATTCCCCCTTTGGGGGTTAGGGGGCGTTTTTCCTCACAAAGTTTTCCAACCGTATTTTCAACAATGTATTTTGTGATGTATTTGGGCGTGTAAAAAACCCCGTCTTTTTTTCTTTTGGTTTTGGTTTTGTCAACGGTTTCCCCGGCCAGCTGCGCTTTTATTTCATCCAGTTCATTTAAGGAATTTTCAAAAATATGCCCTAAAATATTAACGTCTACCTCACTTATAAAATCGTACTCAGACAGTTTTATAGTATGTTGGTATAACAAATCATCATCAATAGTGATGTTGTCTAAAACTTCATCAGGTAAAAATAATCCGCCATTATAGGCAAATACATCATATTGTTTGCCTTTAAAACCGGTATTTAGGTAGCCAAAGTATTTTTTGAATCTGTTGTATAGCGGAACAGGTTCATCCAACTCTTGTAATTTTTTCCATTGTTCAAGTATCATTCGTACCGAGTTTGGTGGCAACAATTGTCGGTCTTCAGCAAAGAACAAAAACAAAAACCGATCTAATAATTTTTGTGATTTCTGAAAGAGTTCCAAAGCATCAAATTGCGGATTTAATATGACCAGACTTTGGTGCAGTTCACGTTTAAATAAGGAATAGTCGTTGTATAATTTTTTTGTGATGGCATCTTCCTGACTGATAGACTGTTCCTTTATTTTTTTGGGAATGTCCTTTTCAATATTTTCATATGCCAAACACAAATACAGCAAATTAAAGTCCTTTTCCGTAAGTGTGAATAAATTAAACTCTATATGCTCAATGGCATTGTCTATATAAAACCGTAGTTTTTCAAAATTTGAAGTGATGACATAAGTACACTCCGGCTGGTTGTTTTTGTAGCCAAAAGCCTGAACCTCTATTTTGCCCAGGTCGGTGGTGTTGGTGCCCTTTAATTCAATAACAGCTTTTACAGCATCGTTCACAATAATAGCGCCGTCAGCTTTTTTGCTGTCTTTTATGTTTTTATACTCTGTGGTTAAATTGAATTTTGTTTCAGAAGAAGATGCCGGTTTGGTATAGCCTAAAATTTTAACAAAGAAATCTTNNTCGGATTGTGAAAATGGTTTTTGAAATTTTCCCATTTTAATGCAAGATTTTCTTTGTTTTGATTTTGCAGGTGTTTGGTGATAACTGAACTTTGAAACAATGCCATAATGGGTATTTACAATTTTTCATCTAAATTAAACTTTTTGCGTTATAAATGAAGTTTTATGCGATTACTTTTAAAAATTCAAATTTTTCTTGGCATTTTTTACCACACTTTGGCATTAAATATTTATTTTTTACCATTACCCTTCTGCGCTTGTTTCATTTCGTTAATAACTATTTTTTCTATTTATTAAAATCTGAAACATTACTTACTTAATTTTGTTGTATTATGAAATTAAGAAGTTTACATACTACAAAAATATTGGAGTTTTATGCTCCGGACTATTCAACAGAATTAGAAATACCCTTTGGTGATGTCGGAATCAGTGCAGGATTTCCTTCTCCGGCCGATGATTTTATTGAATTATCTATTGATTTAAACAAACACCTCATCAAGCACAAAGACAGTACATTTTTTGCAAAAGTGAAAGGACATTCGATGAAAGATGCCGGGATTTTTGATGGCGATTTATTGGTGATTGACAAGAGTCTGGATCCACAGGATGGCAAAATCGCCATTTGTCAAATCGATGGAGAATTTACGGTCAAAAGAATTAAAATTGAAGGAAATATTGTTTGGCTGGTTGCAGAAAATGAAGATTATAAACCAATCAAAGTAACAGAAGAAAACGAATTAATGATTTGGGGAATTGTGGTATTTAGTATAAAAGCACATTAATGTTTGCACTGGTAGATTGTAATAATTTTTATGCCTCTTGCCAAAGAGTGTTTGAGCCACATTTAATCGGAAAGCCTGTTGTGATCCTTTCTAACAATGATGGATGTGTGATTGCACGTTCAAATGAAGCCAAAGCACTAGGTATTCCAATGGGAGCCCCTGCATTTGAATTTAAAAAACTTTTTGAAGAGAATAAGGTATTTGTCTTTTCATCCAACTATGCTTTATATGGTGATATGAGCAGCAGAGTGATGAATATCCTGGCAACTTTTACATCAGATATTGAAGTTTATAGCATTGACGAAGCTTTTCTGAAATTTAAAGGTTTTGAGCTATTTAATTTGGATGAATACGGTTTAAAAATTCAAAAAACGGTTACTAAAAATACAGGTATTCCGGTAAGTGTTGGTTTTGCACCCACCAAAGCATTGGCCAAAGTAGCCAATAAAATTGCCAAGAAATTCCCTGAAAGAACCAAAAGCGTTTATGTAATAGATGATGAGGAGAAGAGAATTAAAGCCCTGAAATGGACTAAAATTGAAGATGTTTGGGGTATTGGAAGAAAACACACAAAACGATTGCAGGCAAAGAATATTTTTACTGCCTATCAATTTACGCAATTGCCCGATGAATGGGTTAGAAAAGAAATGGCTGTTGTTGGGTTGAGGTTAAAAAAGGAGTTAGAAGGCAAATCAACGTTAGATTTAGAAAGCCCAAAAAACAAGAAAATGATTGCCACAACACGATCATTTGAAAAGTCTATGACAAAGCTTGAAGATATTTCAGAACGTGTAGCAACATTCACAGCATCCTGTTCAGAAAAATTAAGAAAACAGAAAAGCCATTGTAATATGATTATGGTTTTTGTACAATCAAATTATTTCAGAAAGGACCAGCCACAATATTCGAGAAACATAATTATCAATACCGATTTCCCCACCAACTCAACAATAGAATTAAACCATTACGCCCAAATAGGCTTAAAAGCCATTTTTAAAGAAGGATATAATTACAAAAAAGCAGGAGTTATCGTTATGGGTTTAACACCAAACAGCGAAACCCAATTGTCATTTTTTAATACGTCAAATCCCAGACACCAACCTTTAATGTCCGTAGTTGATAAACTCAACAAAAGTTACGGAAAAAATAAAATTAAGTTTGGTAATCAGTCTTTAGGCAGACAATGGAAAATGAAACAGGAAAAATTATCTAAATCATTTACTACCAGGATAGATGAAATAATAACTATTAAAGTTTAAACATTAAATTGCTGTTACCGTATACATATTTTGCTTAATTTAGTCATCTGAAAATTGCTTTCAATCCAAATAAATAAGTTTACATTATAATTTTAACAGGAAAGCATTGTTGATACTGTGCTATTTTATTTGGTTAAAACAAGTTAACGGAAAGGCTAAACCAATATAACGTCATAAAAACTAATTGCAAATATGATTTTTGAAAGAGGTCACTTCAAAACAAATAAGTTTGTAAATCTAAACGAATCTATTAGAGAAACGAGAACATTTAGCAAATCAAAAACAGAATATAAGCCAACTGTTTTTATTTCTCATAAACATAGTGATATAGAAGACCAAGAAGAAGTAAAAGGAATACTAGAAATTTTTGAAGAATTAGGTGCGAAAGTTTATATCGACAGTATGGACAATAATATGCCTGATGAAACTTCTGGAGAAACAGCACTTAGAATTAAAGAAGTAATTAAATATACTAAAAAATTTGTATTAGTAGCTACAGAAAAAGCAATTGAATCTTATTGGTGTAATTGGGAATTAGGAATTGGAGATACTCATAAGTATATTGATAATATTGCTATAATACCAATAAAAGAAAAGGGGGAAAGAGATTCACAATATAAGGGAAATGAATACTTGCAAATTTATCCAATAATAGAATATAACAAAGCTTTTACAAATAAACACGGACATCATTTTATTGAAGGGTATTACGTTTGTAAACCGAAAAATAAGGATGGTATTAGATATATTACATTATTGAAGGAATGGCTTAAACAATAACAGACTATGTTTAAATATCAATTAATTATTTTAGGTACGATTAAACCATTAATAGAAAGTCTTATTTCAATATATTACAAGAAGATTGAAGATCTGAAACTTCAAAAAGAATTTTATGAAATATATTTCAAGGATAACTTAAATTCTTATAAAGGTAATCAACCAGCCTTTGTCATATACTTTGGTAATGAGAATGGAAATTTTGAGGATTTAGACGATATTGAAATATTGCTAAACGAAGGAAATATTGTTCTTCCGATTTTCTTTAATTCATTCGGAAAAGAAATCCCAAAAATATTAAGCAATCAAAATGGATTGAAATATTCTGACTATCAAAAAGATAAAATTGTCGACTTAGTACTTGAATCATTTGGAAAATTAAGAAGTACCAGAAAAATATTTATAAGCTACAAAAGAGACGAATCAACTTCTGTTGCAATTCAGTTATATGAAGCACTTGAAAAGTACAATTTTGACGTTTTCTTAGATACTCATTCAATAAAACAAGGAGAACCATTTCAAGATGAATTATGGCATAGAATGACCGACTGTGATGTTATTCTTCTTTTAAATACTCCGAAATTTTTAGAAAGTGAATGGTGTGAAAAAGAAATTGCTGAAGCATCTGTTAAACAAATCGGTATCATTCAGGCTATTTGGCCAAATCATAAATTAGAAAGAATGGCAGAAGTGTGTTTTCCATATCAATTGTTAGATGTTAATTTTGTAAATGGAATTTATGATAACAAAGACAATTCTAAACTGAATGATGACACAGTTAATGATTTAGTTAAGCAAGTTGAATCAATTCGTGCAAGAAATCTAGCGTCAAGACAAGATAATCTAATTACAGAGTTTCTTAATTCAGCACGTAAATATGGTAAAAACGTCACTATCCAGCCTGAAAGATTTATTACCGAAGAAATCGAAGATAACAAGAGAAGAATTTTTATTCCTTCCGTTGGAATTCCACAATCATTTGATTGCAATACTTCATCTGAACTAAAAAAAGAAATTAGGGAATATTCTGTTAAAGAAGTTTATTTAATTTATGATGATGTAAGGATTAGAGAAAAATGGTTAAAACATCTTAGCTATTTAAATGAATATCTTGACGTAAAAACAATTAAAAAACAAGAATTTGATATATGGCTTCAAAGGAATTAAAAAATATATTTTTATCTGCTGGTATTCCTTTTAAGGAAAGACACGAAAAATATTATCGTACGGCAGATATTATCGCAATTAGAGATGCTGTAATTGCTCTATCTTCAGTCGTATTACCTAAGTATAGATTAATTTGGGGTGGTCATCCATCTATAACTCCGATTATATATTATGTTTTGGAAAAGTTTGAAATAGATATTCAAAGTCATATTAAATTATATCAATCAAAACACTTTGAAAAGATTTTTCCTATAGAAAATAGGGAATTTGAAACAATAGAAATAACAGAGGATTTAGGGGAATTACAACCTAGTCTACGTTTGATGAGAGAGAAAATGCTAGGAGAAAATACGTTCGAAGCAGGTATTTTTATAGGTGGAATGGAAGGCATTGAAGATGAGTATAATTTATTTAAAGAACTAAACCCAAATGCAATTCTATTACCTATTGCAAGTACAGGAGCGGCCGCCAAAATCATTTATGATAATAACATAGAACAATTTAAAAATGAAAAACTTGTTAACGACTATGGTTATATGAGTTTATTTCGAGAATTACTAATTGATAAAATTAATTAATATGGCTAAAAGACAAATATTTTATAGTTTTCATTATGACAACGATGTTTTTAGAGTTCAACAAATAAGAAACATAGGAGCTTTAGAGGACAATAAACCTATTTCAGCAAACGATTGGGAAACCGTTAAAAGAGGTGGTGAAACCGCAATTAAAAAATGGATTGACGATAATTTATATTACAAAAGTTGTTTAATTGTCTTGATTGGCTCTGAAACAGCGAATCGTAAGTGGGTTAAATATGAAATTGAAAAAGCTTGGAATGTCGGCAAAGGTATATTAGGTATTTATATTCACAACCTTAACTGTCCTCGAAATGGCAAATGTGCACAAGGTTCAAATCCATTTCAGTCATTTACTATGAATAATGATCGCAAATCTTTAGCTTCAATAGTAAAATGCTATAACCCAAGTTTCAATAACACATATAGCGACATTGCAAACAATCTTGAGGATTGGATTGAAGAAGCTATAAAAATTAGAAATAATTACTAAGCCCATCCGCTAACAGCACATACAATTAATTGGCGGTTCCGTGCTCCGCAGACATATTTGTGTCTGATTAATCAAAGTTTGGTACTCCACATCAACATTTGTGGTAAAAATGGCCAACTTCGGGTATCAGCAGACGTCATAAATCAAACCAATTCCCCATCCATCTCCAGCAGTATTCCATTCCGTTTCACTCCATTTTATACAGCTTCCAATTCCGCACAATAAGAGCTTTAAAAAAAGCACTTATTTTTAGCCTTTGCCCTCTTTTAATACGTTTCCATAAGAATGGTCTCAACAAAACAAAATGTTTAGCAGATAATCTTTGCAACACCATTGCATAAATTTAGTTGTATATTTGAGCCGTGAAAATTATAGCAATCATCATATCAATTATCACCATCACATTTTCAGCACTGCCCTGTGATGATGAAGTGGCTATTGGCACACAACAAACAGCTGTAATTTCTCAGGGTTCTGATTTGGAAAATAATGCTCATATTGATTTATGTTCTCCCTTTTGCTCTTGTGCGTGTTGCACTATCAGCATTTCCGAACCGACAAATCTGACAGAAATTCTAATTTCTCCAATAATTCCTTCGAAAGAATTGGGCACCCATTACGAGGTATCTTTCTTCAATAATTACTTTTCTACAATAGATCAGCCACCCCAAGTCTAGTTTATAAATACGTTTTTAAGCACCTGCTTTTTGTTGGTGATTATACATTTATAACTTAAACTTTTCATTAAATGATCGATAAAATCATTCGCTTTTCCATAAGCAATAAATTCATTGTTGGTTTATTTATTTTGGTGCTCATAGGTGCCGGTATTTATTCAATGATGACCTTAAAGTTGGGTTCTGTACCCGATATTACCAACAATCAAGTACAAATTATTACGGTGGCCCCTAATTTGGGGACAGAAGATATAGAGCAATTTGTGACCTATCCAATAGAATTGGCAGTTGCCAATTTACCGAGTGTTATCGAGTTGCGTTCAGTATCCCGTTTCGGACTTTCAGTGGTAACCATAGTATTTAAAGACGAAATGGGAACCTATCTGCCCAGGCAATTGGTTCAGGAAAAACTGACCAAAATACAGGAAGATATACCGGCAGGTTTTGGAAAACCATTTATGGCCCCAATTGCAACTGGTTTGGGAGAAATTTACCAATACTCATTGGTACCCAAGGAGGGATTTGAAAATAAATATTCTTCAACCGAACTGAGAACCATCCAGGATTGGATTGTAAAACGGCAAATGGCATTGGTGCCGGGCGTTGTTGAAATAAATTCTTTTGGAGGAAACGTCAAACAATACGAAATAGCCCTAAATCCCAACCGCTTAAACAGTATGGGTATTAGCATCACTGAAGTTTTTGAAGCACTGGAAAATAACAATTCAAATACGGGCGGCGCATATATTGAAAAAAATCACCAGGCAAACTTTATTCGTGGAGAAGGATTGGCAAGATCTTTAGCGGATATAGAAAATATTGTGGTGGCAAACAACGAAAACACCCCAATTTTAATCAAAGATGTTGCAGATGCTGTCCGTTTTGGCACTGCGGTTCGTTATGGTGCATTTACCGAAGACGGTCACGAAGCTGTTGGCGGACAAATTTTGATGTTAAAAGGTGAAAATCCCAATGAAGTCATAAAAAATGTGCAAAACCGAATGGCAAATATTCAAAAATCATTGCCTGAAGGGATTCAAATAAAACCGTTTTTAGATCAAAGCGATTTAATAGCGCGCACAACCGGCACAGTTTCAAAAAACTTAATTGAAGGTGCCCTAATTGTTGTATTCGTACTGGTGTTGTTGTTGGGAAGTTTAAGGGGCGGGTTATTGACAGCATCCATAATACCGCTTTCCTTATTGTTTGCTTTTATTTTGATGAAAGCAACTGGCGTTTGGGCAAACTTAATGTCGTTGGGTGCCATCGATTTTGGAATTATAGTGGATGGTGCCGTAATTATTGTCGAAGGAACAGTGCATCATATTGAACAACGAATCAAAAAGAATAAAGCCGATTTTACCTCGAAAGAAATGGATGAGCTCACCTACAAGTCGAGCAGTATGATGATGAATGCCGCATTTTTTGGCCAGCTAATTATTTTGATCGTTTTTATGCCCATTTTATTTTTAACCGGCGTGGAAGGAAAAATGTTCCGGCCAATGGCATTTACCTTTGGATTTGCCGTATTGGGCGCCTTATTGTTGTGCCTTACTTATGTGCCTGTGATGGTGTCTTTGTTTTTAAAGCCTGTCCCGCAAAACAAACAAAACTTGTTTACGAGGTTGGAAGATGGACTTACTAAAATGAGCGATAAAATGATGAAGGGTATTTTTAAAGGATACAAACCTTTAATAAATGGAGCCTTAAAATTTAAGAAACTGGTACTGGTCGTTGCAACACTTTTATTTATGATTGCAGCATTTATGTTCACAAAAATGGGAGGTGAATTTATTCCTAAGTTGGATGAAGGGGATATTGCGATGCAAATTATTATGAAACCCGGCAGTTCTTTATCTGAATCCATTAAGGTTTCAGAAGAAGTTGAAAATATCATCAATGCAAATTTTCCGGAAGTTAAAACAGTGGTGGGAAGAATTGGCGTTTCAGAAATACCCACAGATCCAATGCCAATGGATATTACGGATTGTTTCATCATTTTAGAAAAGGATATGAGTAAGTGGACTTCAGCATCTACCAAAGCCGAGTTAATTGAAAAAATTCAAGAAAAATTGAAATCAATCGTGGGCGTCAACTTTTTGTTTTCGCAACCGGTTGAATTGCGTTTTAATGAATTGTTAACTGGCGTTCGAGAAGATGTTGCCATTAAATTATATGGAAACGATTTGGATGTGCTGGCAATTAAAGCGGAAGAAATGGCTAAAATTATTCAAACAGTCGATGGTGCCGCAGATGTGCGTGCTGAAGCTACAGAAGGTTTGCCGCAAATCACGGTAATTTATCAAAAGGATAAATTGGCAAAATACGGCTTAACCATTGATAAATTAAATCGATATGTAAGTACAGCATTTGCAGGGGCAAATGCAGGGATTATTTTTGAAGGGGAAAAACGCTTTGATTTGGTGGTCCGATATTCAGATGATTACAGGCAAAGTATTGAAGATTTACGTAACCTTTTTGTGGACTTGCCAAATGACGGTTCACAAATTACGCTTAATGAATTGGCTGATATTAGTTATGTACCCGGCCCAATGCAAATTTCTCGTGACAATACGTACAGACGAGTGTCGGTTGGCGTAAATGTAAGAGGACGCGATGTGGAATCTATGGTAGAAGAAGTTCAGCTAAAATTGGAGGAACAATTAAAATTGCCTGACGGCTATTTTATTGAATACGGCGGTTCTTTTGAAAATTTAAAACGTGCTAAAGAACGATTGACCATCGTGGTGCCCATTGCGTTATTTCTAATCTTCATTTTGCTTTATTTCGCATTAAACTCTGTTATGCAGGCAACAATGATTTATATGGCGGTGCCATTGGCAGCCATTGGAGGTATTTTTAGCTTGTATTTACGTGGTATGCCCTTCAGTATTTCGGCCGGAGTTGGTTTTGTGGTGCTGTTTGGTGTGGCTGTTTTAAATGGATTGGTATTGGTAAGCAGGTTTAACAGCTTAAAATTAGAAGGAATGACAGATTTAAAAAAACGTATTTTACTGGCAACCGAAGAGCGGTTACGCCCCATATTATTAACGGCTGTCGCAGCAATTATGGGATTTTTGCCTATGGCAATTTCTGCCTCTGCAGGTGCTGAAGTGCAAAGGCCTTTAGCCACCGTTGTTATTGGTGGATTGATTTCATCTACCCTATTAACACTTTTGGTAGTGCCTGTTTTGTATTATTTTGTGGAACGCAATGCTGATAAAAGAACAGCGGCAAAAACAATTAAAGGAAATCCATCAATGCCAACATTGTTATTATTGGGATTTATTTCTTGTTTCGGCATTAATTCGGCAATGGCGCAAGAAAAATCCCAAAACTTAACCATCGAGAAGGCAGTCGCCATTGCTTTTGAAAACAATCCAACCATAAAAGCGGCCAATCTGGAAATTGAAAAGCAGGAAAGCTTGAAAAAATCGGCTTTCGATTTAGACAAGACAGCGTTGACATATAAAAACGGACAAATAAATGGCTTGCAAAACGATTATGAGATCAGCATTACACAAGACTTTAAATTTCCAACGGTTTATGGGGCGCAATCAAAATTGCAGTCAGCACAAATTGCTTTAAGTGAGGTTTCATTAACCCTTGAAAGAAACAGGTTAGAACGCGATGTGAGAGCGGCTTATCTGGCGTTGTGGTTTGCAAAAAACAAGTTTTCCCTAATTTCAAACTTAGAGTCAGCGTTTCAGAATTTTGCCCTTATTGCCGAAAAAAGGTTTGAATCAGGTGAAACCAATTTGATTGAAAAAATGGCGGCGGAAGGCAAACAAGCGGAAATAAACCTCTTAAAATCAGAAGCAGGTCTGGATGTTGAAAATTTAACCAGGCAATTGCAATTGTTGCTCAATACTGAAAGTTCAATAACAATTATTGATGGGGATTTGGAAAAAACACCCTTTTCTACAGTTGAAAAAAACGACAACATAAATCCAATTTTAAGCCTTCAGGAACAATATGTCAATGTTTCTGAAAGCGAACATAAATTGGAAAAAGCACGGTTTCTTCCGGATTTATCTGCCGGTTATTTCAATCAGCAAATTGAAGGCGTTAAGAATTTTACGGGCTTTCAGGTTGGCATAAAAATGCCGGTGTTCTTTTGGTCCCAAAATGGGAAAACACAGGCAGCCAAGAAAAACAGTGAGATTGCCCAATTGAATTATGAGCAAACCAAATTGAATTTAAATGCTGAGCTTCAATCAAACCTTCAAGATTTTGAAAAACATAAGGCCTCGTTGGTGTATTATGAAACCAAAGGATTGCAATTGGCCGATAAATTATTTTCATCTGCCAATAAAGCCTATAAGGAAGGTGAGGTGGGTTATGTGGAATACATATCAACTTTAGAACAAGCCGTGCAAATTAAAGAAAGCTATCTAAACAGGCTCAATCTGTACAACCAGACCGTAAATAAAATCAACTATTTAACAGGAAAATACAATTAAAAAATGATAAATATATATAAAATAAGCGCCGTTTTACTATTTCTTGCTGTTTTGGGGAGCTGCCAAAATAAAACTGAAAAACAGGATGAACACAGCGAAACTGAAAGCGAAAAGCACGAAGAAAGCAGTCATTTAGTGGTTTTACAGCAAAAGCAATTGGCGGTAATGAACATCGAATTAGGCACCGCTAAACAAATAAATTTAGGGGATGCTTTAAAAGTAAACGGTCAATTGGAATTGCCGCCGCAAAATAGGGCAAGTGTTAGCGCCATAGTTGGTGGCAGGGTGCAAAGTATTGCTGTAATAGAAGGAGATTATGTGAAAAAAGGGCAAGTGCTCGCACAATTAAACAATCCAGAATTTATTACAATACAGCGTGAATATCTTTCTGCAAAAAACAATATTGTTTTTTTAGAAAAAGACTATCAACGTAAAAAGGAGCTCTTAAAAGATGGCATTACTTCCGCAAAATCATTTCAGCAAGCGGAAGCTGCCTATAATGAAGGAAAATCAACATTGAATGCTGCAAAATCAATGTTACAGCTAATGGACATCAGCGTTTCTGGCTTAGAAAATGGCAGAATAATTTCTGCTGTTCCTGTGGTTTCCCCAATAAATGGAGTTGTTCAAAACATTGATATTAATATTGGAAAATTTGTGGCTTCAGAACAAAAAATGTTTGAAATTATTGACAATGAATTTTTACATTTAGGACTTAAGGTATTTGAAAAAGACATTGAGAAAGTCAAAATTGGGCAAAAAATTACCTTTTCATTAACAACAAGGCCTGATAAAATTTATGAAGCGGAAATATTTGCCTTAGGCAAAGCGTTTGATATGAATACACGGGCAGTGCTGGTTCACGCCAAAATAATTGGAACACACGAGGGCTTGTTAACAGGAATGTTTGTTGAAGCAAGAATAGTGACCTCCAGTAAAGAAGTTCGTGCGTTACCAAATGAAGCTTTTATCAACGAAAAAGGATTGGACTATGTTTTTGTTCAAAAAAGCAAAACAGGGGATAAAATTGAATTTGAAAAGATTCAGGTCAATAAAGGCGTATCAGATTTAAGTTTCACAGAAGTGCTTTTCATTAAAGACTTGCCGAAAGAGGCGATAATTGTCACAAAAGGTGCTTATTACTTAAATGCCGAATTACAAAAAAGTGAGTTTGGCGATGAACATTAAGCCAGCTAACATAAAATCAGAAGAAATGAAGGAAATTAGAATAGCTCCAAATAAATATGAAAAAATATTGGAGAATAACAACATAA
>DPCK01000136.1:0-7863 GCA_003516285.1 Lutibacter sp.
AATTCGTGTATAATTTGATTCACAACGGTCGTTTTTCCGCTTCCTGTACCTCCGGCAATTCCAATTATCAACATCTAAATCAGTAATTTTAAATTCCTCCAAATTTAAGGAATATTAAATAGCAAAAACAGATTTAAATAATATTTTAAATGATGTTTAAAATTTATACCATTTTGAACCTGCCCTCTTTTTCGGAGGGCGTTTCCCGCCAGCTGGCGGGTCAGGCTTTGCGCTACAATCTTTTTTCCATCGCCGAAAAGGCGAAGAAAAAAAGGATTTCAGCTTCAATCCTTAACGCAAAATGAACTAAGAATGAAAAATGAATAGTCACTTGTTAATTCTCGCCAGAAACTTTATCAATATTTATGAGCCGACAGAGGGGCTCGAACCCACGACCTGCTGATTACGATTCAGCTGCTCTGCCAAACTAAGCTATGTCGGCATTTTCAGTACTAATTTACTAAGGGTTATTGAGATAAAAAAATTGGATTGAATTATTTTTAGGACTTGAAATAAAAAAAGCCTCTTCGTTTTGAAGAGGCTTCTTGGAGCCGATAGAGGGACTCGAACCCACGACCTGCTGATTACAAATCAGCTGCTCTAGCCAGCTGAGCTACATCGGCTTTTGTGTGTGCAAATTAAATTACTTTAAAAGTCATAAGCAACTATTTCCATACTTTTTTTTAAAATAAATTTTATATAATTGGCAATAAGGAAATTGAATTATAGATCAATGTTTTTTTGCAATAAAAAAGGGCAACGCCATTTAAATACCATTGCCCAATTTAAAATATTGGTTTAAAAGAGAGTTTTTTTAAATTATTTATCCATTAATTTTGGAATTTCATAAGTTCCGGATAATTTTTTTTGGTCTTTTTTCTTCATCACATTTTCAACCACTTTAAAAATTCGCTGTTTTAGCTCTTTATATTTATGGATGTAATTGGTGACTTCTATTTCTAATTGTTTATGGCTTTCCAAATAGTTTTTGTTGCCTGATACGCTTTCATACTTAATTAATTTGGCAAGAATTTTATTTTGACTGTTGATGACGTCCAACAAGGTGGTTCCTATATTTTTTTGAACGGATATCTGTTTAACGGAATCCTCAATTTTTTTGTGTAAACCTGCCACCAAAAAATCAATATAATTGGCGCTGAGCAAATGTTCCAAAAAACGGATTTCATCTTTAATTAAATTTATTTCAGAAACCCATATTTTTGAATCGTGGTGCAGTTCATCAACGCTTTTTTCTCTTCCAAACCAATCTTTTTTCATTTTAGTTTTCATCTGTTTATTATTTATTTTTTATTGGTACAGATGCAGTTCGCCATTAATCATTTCTGTGTGTATCAAAATTTGTTATGGCTCGTTTCATCTTTATTGATTTAGTTATTTTATAAAGTTAAGGACTAAAACCGAAAAATAATTTGATATCCGTCAGTTTTTGATTTTTTAATTTTTTATGAAAAATGATTAATTGATAAGTCCGTTTATATATTCAAATATTCGAATTTTTAAATTTTTGTAGTGTTGTAAATACATAAAAATTTCTTCTTCCATTTTTTCATATTCCGAAATATGTAAATGACTAGCATCTAGTGATTTAGAATCTTTATGCTCAATTAATTCAGTGTTATAATCATTAATTTTAACAAGAATATTGTTTTTTGCCTGTTCAAAATTATCAAGTTCTAAAATGAATAACTGTAGGCGTTCATACAAATTTGGAATGGTCGCAGAGAAAGGATAGGCTTTTATGAGCCTTTTTATAAAGGCCAATTCGATGTTGATAAAAGCATATTCAGCTGTCCACAAAGAAATATTGTATAGCAATTCCTCGAGGGTTTTATATTTGGAAAACGATTTGTAAATGATGTTAGATTCCATTTCTGAAGGTTTTTGTTCATCACTAAGTAATTCATTATATGTTTCATAAAAAATGATATTTATCAAAAGTGAATTAAAAAATAAGTCCTTCATTCATTAAAAAACAGACAAATATTTATCGTTTTTCCCAATTTTTAGTGAGGATGAATCTATTTCTGAAGGTCAATTTCACATTGTATAAAAAATCTTTATGCCTCATAATTGAATTCTCAGAAGATTGAGGAAAATCATTTTTTAAAGTTTCAACAAACCATAGCTTTATAGGATTAAAAAATAAATGATTATGAGAAAATTACTTATTATATTGGTTTGTTTCAGTGTTTATACGGGTGTATTTGCACAAACTTTAAGTGATTTTGATGAGGTTTATCCTTTTCAAGGCGATTTTGCAGCCATAAAAAAAGAAAATCAGTGGGCTTTTATCAATAAAGAAGGGAAAAAAACCATCGATTTTAGGGCTGATTTGGTGCTAACCAACAGGCTAAATTCTTTAAACCAAACAATATCGTATCCGGTTTTTAGCGATGGCAGGTGTTTGATCAGAAAATTAATGGGAGACACTTATTATTATGGTTTTATCAATGAAAAAGGCATAGAAGTCATTAAACCTCAGTTTTTAAATGCCACGAATTTTTCTAATGGTTATGCCATTGTGGTGACAACCACAAAGGATTCTATCGGATTTAATGTAGTTTTAAATAAGGCTGTTGTGTCCAATATTTTGGAAGAATATGTGATCAACACTTCTGGGGAATTGGTGAAATATTTATACAATCCAAGGAAAAATGTACCGGCCAATTATAAAAATGGGGTGCCTATCATTGAATCGAAGTTTATAGCGCCAAATTTGGTTGCGGTAAAAAACAAAAATAAAAAATGGGATATACTTCAGTTTTAACCAAAAAAATATAATTATGGCACTAAATTTTAACCAATTCGCAAAAGAAGGCAATGCATTTTTGAAGGAATTTGCAAAAAAAATAAATATGCCTAATGAACCCGATAAGGCAGGAAGAATTTTGTCTTCTGTTTTACACGGACTTCGAGAAGTCATCACCACAGAAGAATCGTTGCAGCTAATTTCGCAGTTTCCGATGTTTTTAAAAGCGGTTTATGTAAACAAGTGGACCACACGTAAAAAACATAAAGTAAAAAACATGACCGATTTTATTGATTTAATTCGAGAATTGGACGGTGTAACTTCTTTAAACGATTTTGTATCAGAAGAAGTTGCGGAAAATTACATCTCGGTAACATTTTTGTTGTTGCGAAAATATGTTTCTTTAGGTGAATTGGAGGATCTTAGAACGGTGCTTCCAAAAGATTTAAAGTCTATTGTTTACCAGAATGCAATGTTCTAGAAAAACCTAAAAAATGAGTTTATGAAAAGTAGTGAGCAATCCTTTAAGGAAGTTGATATTGCCATTGGCGAAGTGCTTTTAAAAGGGAATTTAAGACTAGCGGAAGATCCGAAAGGGATTGTGTTATTTTCTCACGGAAGCGGCAGCAGCAGGCTGAGCATCAGAAATAATTATGTCGCAAGTTTGTTGTTTGAGCAAGGTTTTTCCAGCCTGCTTTTCGATTTATTGACTACCAAAGAGGATTTAATCTTTGAAAATCGTTTTGATATTGAATTGCTTACGGAACGGTTGGTGAAAGTCACAAAATGGGTAATGAATTATAAAAAAACAAAAAAAATGCCTATTGGATATTTTGGTGCCAGTACCGGAGCGGCTTCTGCGTTAAACGCTGCCGCCCAAATGGAAAACGTTATAAAAGCCGTTGTGTCAAGAGGCGGTCGTCCCGATTTGGCGATGCCGGTTTTAAAGAGCATTAAAATGCCAACGCTTTTAATTGTTGGGGGCAAAGATGATGTGGTAATAGGTTTGAATAAAAAAGCAAAAGCGACGATTGGTGGCATTTGTGAATTAAAAATTATTGAAGGCGCCTCGCATTTATTTTCGGAAGCAGGCAAGCTCGAAATTGTGGCCAAACTTACTTCGGAATGGTTCGACAAGTATTTAAAAAAGGAAGCTAAAACTGAGCGTTATGTATACAAATAGGGAAGAAGCAGGCAAATTGCTGGCAAACAAATTAACGAATTATAAGGACAATAAAGAGGTGGTTATTGTTGCAATTCCAAGAGGCGGTGTTCCCGTTGGCTATGAAATTTCTAATAAATTAAATGTTCCTTTAGAAATTGTGCTGTCCAAAAAAATTGGACATCCATTTAATAAAGAATATGCCATAGGCGCCGTTACTATAGAAAACAGTATTTTGAGCGATGCTGCGGATGAAGTTTCACCTGTATATATTTATGATGAAACTGAACAAATGAGGGCTTTGTTAAAACAACGCCATCAGCTTTATTATGGCGACAAAAAACCATTGCCGCTTAAAGATAAAATAGTTATTTTGGTTGATGACGGCATCGCTACGGGAAATACTATTATTTCGTGCATTCAACTTCTACAGCTTCAAAAACCTTCAAAAATAGTTGTTTCCTTGCCCGTTGCGCCAAATTCGTCCTTGAGAAAAATAAGGGAAATGCCAGAAGTTAATGAAGTAATTTGCTTGTCGGCTCCGGTAAATTTTCAGTCGGTCGGACAGTTTTATGAAGATTTTGACCAGGTAAATGACAATGAGGTGGTTGCATTGTTAAAAAAAGCAAATGAGGATTTTAATTTTAAAAATTCTAAATAATTATGATTAGGAACATTGTTGGAAGGTTAAATTTTTAAAAACAAACAAATTGCCCCGCTGGGGATTTAATAACTGGATTATTTCAATTTTCAAACTTTGCGTGGATTATGGAATAAAATAACATCTAAAAAAACAAGGCTGGAATACCCAATTTCTGGACGTTATGAATACTGAGTTTTCAAAATATAGTTGCTTTTATCTTTTTTCAATCTTTATTTTTTAAAATACCCACTTATAAATAATGCTTCATTTCGTTTTTGCGTTTTTGTAGCTGCTTGTCTAAGTCGCGCAAGGTTTCATCGGTGGCAGCTTCAAAACTTTCTTCATCAGAAAAGGCAAAAATTCTCGGGCCGGGAAGGCTTAGTCTTATTTCGCAAACTTTACCTCTTCCTTTTGTGTCAGGTTCTAATTTATAAAATACATCGGCCCTAATCAGCCATTCATATCTATCCGACATTTTAAGTAGTTTTTTAATCACAAATGATTCCACAGCTTCACTTTTTGGAACTTGCACAAATTGAATTTTAATTTCCATAATAATTATATTTTAAATTAAAAGGAGTTTGATTTTAAAGGTATTCAATGCAGTTGCCACTGCCAATGATAAATATCAAATACAGGAAAATTACAACAAAAACTTTTGGATAAAATTTTATCGGTGAATTTTTTGAAATTTACATATTTGCCAAAACTCTTTTAAGTTTATCGCCTATTTCCAAAGCAATCGGTGCCAAAGATTCATTGACGACAGCTTGCATAGAAACAATTGGATTTATGGCCGAAACTTCAATAATTCCAGGTTCTTTTTCCTGTACAATAACGTTGCACGGAAGCATAGTGCCAATTTTGTCTTCAGCTTTTAAAGCTTTATAGGCAAAAGGCGCGTTGCAAGCTCCCAAAATTCTGTAATTGTAAAAATCCACGTCCAGTTTTTTCTTCAAGGTGGCTTTTATGTCTATTTCCGTAAGTACGCCAAATCCTTCTTTTTGAAGTTCCGCAGTTACTTTTTCAATGGCTTCCTCAAAAGTGACGTTGTTTAATATGGTTGAATAGTAATAGTTCATTTTTTAGTGTTTTTGAATTTAATTGTTATGGTAAAACAGTAATTTACGAATAATATTTCAATAATAAATGTAAGAATTGTTACTTAACGCTTCAACTTGTTGTTTTGAGTGGGTTATAAACGTATCATTATCCAATATTTTTTTGAAAAAGGAATACTGGTTTTTGTAAATAGAAACAGGAGGTCGCAACCTCCTGTTTCCTGAAGAGATTAAGTTTGTTTAATAACGCTAAACTTATTTTTCATATTGATTTATCTCTAAAATAACACCAATACTAAAACTAATTTTACTTAAACAACACTTAGAAATCTTCATTTCAATCTGCACTGCTTTTCAACAATGTAAATCTATTTTTTGTATAGAAACAGGAAGCCGTAACTTCCTGTTTCCTGAAGAGATTTAGCTATTTTTTCTAAGTTAAACTCATTTTTTACACCATCTTATTTCTAAGAGAATCCTTAAACAAGCCAATCTCAAAAAATGTTCTAAATCTCTCTGTTTCAATCAACATTAATTTTCAATAATGAAGATCTGTTCCCTATTAGCAGAAGCAGGAAGTTTTCAGTTTCCTGCTTCTTGAAGCGGTTAAGTTTGTTTTTTAACACCAACTAACTTATCATAGCATCTCATTTCTAAAACAATACTAAAATTAGTTATATTAAAACAACCACTTAAAACACTTCTTTGATCTGCACTATTTTGCAATAATGGAGACCTGTTTTTCGATGGAAACAGGAGATCGAAACCACCCGAGTCTATCGTGAAGAAATTAAGTTGTTCTCTGCAATTTTTAATTAATTTCTTACGTCACCTTATTTCTAAGACAAAACTAAAATCGATTTAATTTGTAAACCTTAAATTCTTCTTATTAGGCCATTATTGCCCTTTAAAATGCAAATTTATATACGTGGGGAAATTTTATTCACTAAAAATCAAAGAACTTTTTATTATTTATTTTGGTGTAAAACTAAGGTCTAAATTGCAGGCCTGAAATGATATTCATCAATTTGGCAGATGATTGTTGTCAGTTTTTGAATATTTTTTATTTTCAAAATTTTATGGAAAAACAACAATTCCATAACCCATATTCAGCAAAAACAAGCCTACAAAAAAAAGCATCATATAAATTACCTGAACAAATTTAATGTTGAGATAATCGAGCCATAAAACCGTTCGTTTAGGAAAAACAAACAACGACAAGCCAATAAAAAGCGCTATCCAACCTATAATGGTGATAATTAACCGCCAGTCGTCTTCCCAAATATTATGGAATAAAATATTAAGCAATCCAATCACAATGGCCAGAAAAGAGAAAACAATGACAAATTTTTGATCCTCTAAATCTTTAATCACTTGTAAAATTCTCTTTGGGTTAAAACTTAAAATTAAAAAGAAAATGATAAAATACCATCCCCAAAATTTGGCTAAAAAAATTGACATTTCATCCATAAAGCCAATGTTTAAATGTTATTCGTGCAGCACTAAAAAAGGAACGTCGGTGTGATAACTAATCTCTTCCACAGTTGGCCTGAATAAAATTCGTTGAAAAAGATTGAGGTTTTTGGCAATCATAATAATCAGATCAATATCACGGCTTTCCACAAAACATTGAACGCCGTCTTCAATTTTTTTATTGATAATTTTATGAAAACTATGCTTTTCTTCCGCAAAGAAATTTTTTAAAAACTCTTTATTCTCAAGTTGAAAATCGGTTACATCTTCCTCCTTTTTTGAAATATGCACAACTCGTAATGCAGAATTATGCATTTTAACAAATTCCAAAATACTGTTCAAAATTTTAGTCGGATAAAATAGGTGGTAATCTGTTGGAAACGCAATTTCTTCAATTTTTTCAAATACAGCGTTTTCGGGAACAATAAGCACTGGGCATTTTACCCGGGTAATTAAATCGCCGGTATTGCTGCCAATCATCACTTTTTTTAAGCCCGATGCACCTTTTGTGCCCATCACAATAAGATCAATATTTTTTTCGGCAACCTGGGATCTTACCGCGTCAATAAAATAATCATAATTGTTAAGNNTGGCAGCGGCATTATTGGAGATTCTCCACTGGCGTAGTTGTATATTAAAGTGACGTGCAATAAATAAAAATCGCAAGTGGTGTTTTTAAAAAATTCTAAAGCGTATTTTACGGCGTTCCAGGAGTTTTCTGAAAAATCGGTGGGAATTAAAATGTTTTTCATAG
>DPCK01000136.1:7960-22039 GCA_003516285.1 Lutibacter sp.
GAAAGTGTCCTGATAAAAGTTTCTGTGGCAATTCCGGCAATACTTGCCAAATCGGTTCTTGATATTTTAGGAGTTTCGTTGTGTATTTTTTTCATTTTTTCAGAAAATTGCAAAATGGTATTGGCCGTTTTTTTTCGAACGGAACTGTAAGCCATTTGCAGCAATTGGTCTTTTATTTCTGAGACATTTCCTGTTAAATAATCAATTAATTCAAAGGTAACTTCGTGATTTTTTTGTAAGATATTTTTGAATTCACTTTTTAATAATCGCATAATTTTTACGCTTTCAATGGCAGCAGCCGATTCTTGATGGACGACATTATTTGAGAACGACGTAAAACCAAAAAAGTCACCCTCTTTATGCAATCCAGTAATCAATTCTTTGCCTTGTTCGTCAATTTTATATGTTTTTACCATCCCTTGGCTTATTAAAAAAACAAAATTGGAATTATCGCCTTCGTTATAAATAATTTCTGCTGGACTAAAGGCAAATTCTTCAACAGAATCTGTGAAAAAATTTTTAAGATGATTCAAAGTTTTTAGTTCATTTTCTGAATAATAAATAGTTGAATCACTAATTTTCTCTTGACTTTCTTTAATAAGGGCCACTCTGGCCAAACGGCTTTCTATGGCGCTAAACAGTTCCGATTCATCAAAAGGCTTTGTAATATAATCATCTGCGCCCATATCCATTCCTTTTCGAATATCTTTATGCTCTGTTTTTGCCGATAAAAAAATAAACGGAATATGTTTGGTTTCCTGTTCTTTTAAGAGTATTTGAAGTACGCCATAACCATTAAGCTCGGGCATCATTATATCGCATAAAATAATGTCTGGCAGCTGTTTTTTAGCTTCAGCAACACCAATTTTGCCGTTTGCGGCAGTAAAAACTTTATAATTGGCCAATTCCAAAAGCTCCGCTGTATTTTCTCTTACAACAATATCGTCTTCTATTAATAAAANNTTTCATAATTCTTTAATTATGGGTAATTCAATATAAAAGGTCGTACCTTTATTTTCTTTGCTTGTAAAATGAATGGTTCCGCCTAAATTTTTTAAATGTTCTTTAACAATGTTTAAACCAATGCCTGTTCCTTGAATATTTAATGCATTTTCTGCTCTATAATAGCGATTAAATATAAATTTATGATCTTTTTCAGGAATTCCTATCCCGCTATCAGCAACTTTTATAACAAGGTTATTTGCTTTTTTAGAAATTTCTACATCAATATCTGTGTTCTCGGGTGAATATTTTATAGCATTATATATCACATTTGATAAAATGAGTTCTAAAATTTTATCGTCTTGTTTTAACATATAATCGCTTGTATTTTCTGAAATTGTAATATGCTGGCCGCTTTTTAAAAGCATATTGGCATTGTAAACCACCTCATTAATGACTTTGCTTAAATTAAAAGTTTTGAATTTGTAATTTTCATTGCTCGAATCAAGTCGTTCTAAGGAAATAAAATCGTTTAAAATGTTGTTTAGATAATGAACTTTGTCTGTGATTGTTTTTAAATGCTTGTCTCTTCTTTCCTGTTGCTCAGTTAATTGGTATCTTTCCAATAAAATGGCCGACGTTAAAATTCCGCTTAAAGGTGTTTTAAATTCGTGCGAAACCAGCGACAAAAATTTGCTTTTTAATTCATTAAGTTCTTTTTCTTTTTTTAAGGCATCTTTAAGTTTATTTTCAATTTCAATTCTTCTTTTAAGTTCATCTTTATAATCGCGGTTTACTTTTTTTAATTGTTTGATGGTATTTTGCAATTCAGCAGTGCCAATTTTAACTTTTTCTTCCAGGATAACTTTTAAAGAATCTATTTTTTTTTCAGCTTCTCTTTTAAGAGTCATATCAATAATTAACACCATCATATATTCCCGTTCATAAATCGCAAATGGATTAAGGGCAATTTCGACTGGAAATTCCTTATTGTTTTTTGTAATGCCAAATAAGTACAATCCACGTGCATATTTTTTGCTATTCATTCTGTTTGTGAAATAGACGTATTGATTTTTATGGGTGGTTTGGTATCTTTTTGGCAAAAGAATGTCTTTTGATTTATTTGTCAATTCACCCTTATTGTAGCCAAACATTTTTTCTGCGGAAGTGTTTGCTGTAACAATATTTGTATTTTCATCAACAATAATAATGCCTTCCGGAATGGCTTCAAAAAGAATATTGAAGATCTCTTGATTTTGGTAAAACACGGTATTTTTATTGGTTTTGAACAATATAAATTTTAGCTAAAAGGTAGTAAAAAAACAAATACACACCTAAAAAAATGTGAATTTTCAGTAATGGTGAATTTTTTTTGAACAATTTCCCGAATTTGATTCAAAATATTGTTATAATCATTTATTAATACACATAGAATTAATATCTTTAAGGTAAGAAAATGGGATAGAATTTGGAAAAATGTGAAAACGCAGGGATTAATTTGATGTTGCATTTTTCGGATAAATAATTGAATTTACAACCACATTTCAATCGATAAATTGGTCATTTATTTGATTTATTAATCCTAATTTCTTAATTCAAAACATTAAAATCTAAACAATATGTTAACATTTAAAAATTTTAACATTGCCGATTGGTTTTCATTTTACAGAATCTCTGCCGCACCTTTCTTATTGCTTGTTTTATGGCTTGGCAGTCGTGAACTTTTTACCTGGCTTTTATTGGTGAGTTATTTGACTGATGCCATTGATGGATTTTTAGCCCGAAAATTAAAGATTACTAGTGCAAGGGGTTCGCAATTGGATTCATTTGGCGATCAAATTACTTTTGCGATTGCCTTAATTGGATTGTTGGTTTATGAGTTTGATTTTATTAAAGCACATTCCTTTTTTATAATTTTGGTGTTGGTGATTTATATTTTTCAAATGGTTATTTCATTTATGAAATATGGCAAAGCGACCGCTTTTCATACCTATTTGGCCAAATTATCGGCAATTATACAGGCTTTTTTTATTCTTTTATTGTTGTTTTTTGAACCAATTTACTGGCTGTTTTATGTGATGATTGTTTTGGGTTTGTTGGAAACCATAGAAGAAATTGCACTTATTTTTATGAATGACAATTGGGTTGCAGGTGTTAAAGGAATTTATTGGGCAATTAGGGACAAAAGGCGATTAAGAAAAAAAATCACCGAAAAAAAAGGAACAAATTAAATCATTTTGGTATGCGTTCGTATTCCTTTTTTACCATTGTGTTGTTATGTTTGGCCATATTGCTGGTAGATATATTGTCATTTTATTGGTTGCAATCCATTACCCGATTACTGCAATCGGTATTTTTGCAAAACTTCATAAATATTGTTTTTTGGATTTTTTCTGTTGGACTCATTACCGCAATTATTTTACTGAGATTGAGATTGCAAATTATACATCCTTACCTAAGCCAACTATTGATAACTTCGCTTTACGGCATTACAATAGCGTCTTTTATTCCAAAATTAATTTTTGTTATTGTAATTTCAATATTGTATTTCTCAAACTATGTTTTTTCTGATGAAGAATCTTTGATTATGATTCCAATGATCGGTTTATTTGCGGGATTTCTTCCTTTTCTTACCATTTGTTATAGCATTTTCAGAACACTTTACCGCTTTAAAGTGCATCGTTTAAAAATTAATTTTGAGGAGTTGCCTTTAAATTTCGACGGATTAAAAATTGTCCATATTTCCGATCTTCACCTTGGAAGTTTTCGTTCACGCTATCATATTTTNNGCCAAAATCGGGAAATTTGCAGTTTTGGGAAATCACGATTATGGCGATTATGGAAAATGGAAATCGGATGAAAGAAAACAAGCCAATTTTGAATCCATCAAATATTTTTACAAAAAAATAGATTTCAAATTATTGCTCAATGAAGCTGTTATTTTTGAAAAAGAAGGCGAGGAAATTGCCATTGTGGGCGTTGAAAATTGGGGAAAGCCACCGTTTAAGCAATATGGGGATTTAAAAAAAGCGCTTAAGGGTATTGAAAAAAATCCCTTTAAAATTTTGCTTTCTCACGATCCTTCGCATTGGAATGAAGAGGTTGCCGATAAAACCAATATTACACTCACCCTATCAGGCCATACCCACGGAATGCAAGCCGGAATTAACATAAAAAGCAAAAACTGGAGCCCAATTCAGTATAAATACAAACATTGGGCAGGCTTGTACAAACATTTTAATCAGTATTTATATGTTACCCGAGGTTTAGGTTGGATGGGATTTCCGGGCAGATTGGGAATGCGTCCTGAAATTACTTTTATGGAACTTCATCAATAAAAGTTGTTGAGAAATTATTATTTAACCAAATAATAGTGAAGATTTTTCAAGCGTCTTAATTTTATTTATGGCAGTCTCGTAGCCAATATTAAAAATTTCGTCAATATGATTTTTGTCGAACATCCCAAATTTGGACAGTGGCGGATAAATCAATAAATCACATTGTGTCAGTTTTTGCGATGAGGCGTTTGAAAAATTTATTCTGATGGCTCTTTGCAACACATCAACAGCATATTTTAAATTTTCGGTCTTTATTTCATCAAGCGGACTCACATAAACGCCTATGATTTGTTCACAATTTAATTTTAAAGGCGCAATAGGAAAATTATCGAGAATACCGCCATCAGCATACAAGATGCCGTTAATTGAAACGGGTGAGCATATTCCTGGAAAAGCGGAAGAAGCCAAAATAGGCATAATCAAATCACCTTCAGTAAAAATTTTGATGCTTCCGTTAAGCATATCAACAGCGGTTATAAATAGTTTTTTTTGAAGTGCATTGAAATTGTCATCAGGAAAATACTTTTTAAAGTCTTCATAAAAATTTTCGGTATTTATGAGTCCGGGCTTTCCAAAACCATATCGGTTAGGATTAAAAAGCGGAATTTTCTTAAAAAACGCCACCATTTCTTCAGGTGAATAACCTGAAGCGTAAAAAGCGCCCACAATGGCGCCCACGCTGCTGCCCGAGATGTGGGTTGGATGTATGTTGTTTTCTTCGAGCGCCTTAATGGCCCCAATATGGGCAATGCCTTTCATACCTCCGCCGGCGAGCGCCAATCCTATGCTCATAATGGGTTGGTTTAAAAAATTAATTTCTTCTGTTAACAGAACGCCTTCTGTTTAAATTGCTCCTATTGTTGTTGTGATAATTGTTTATGTCATCTCCAAAATAATTGTTAATTCTTATATGATGGCTTCGCCTCAAATTGATATGGCTATATCTTGGAGGCAAAATATTGGCCGATACCCAAATGCCATTATTCAAATAAATGTAATTTCTCGACGAAAAATCATAGTAAATTTCAAATTCCGGAAAATAGACATAGCGTATAATTTCCGCTCGGTTCGGATAAAACCAATGCGGAGGCGGTGTTCCAATTCTTGAAGTGACCACAACGGGTCCGCAGCTTTCTATTGATAATACAAAAGAAAATAAAAGTGCAACAGTTAAAAAAGTTAGTTTTTTCATAATCACAGCATTTAAAGTAACTAATTTACAAAGAAGCCAAAGTGGCCGAAATGATAGCTATCAACTCGATATGCGCAAATGCATTTAATTTTGATTTTTTTCTTCTTTAAGTTTTTGTTTCTCTAATTTTCTAAAATAACCCCTAAACAAAAAGTTGTGTTTTAAGGCTTCCATATTTTCATTTAAACGAACGCTTCCTTCTTTTATGTTTTCCATTGTCTCATCAATATTGTTGACTAAAATGGTATCTTTTATCATATAATTTATTGTGCCTTCTCCATTTTTCACCTCTAAAACAACCCTGTTTAAATTGGTGATTACAGAATCAATATGCTCACTCGATTTTTCTAAATTGTTTATGACCGATTTCAACTGATTGGCTGAAACCGGATCACTTAACAATACGGAAGCCATACTTTTTTCATAATTTATGGCGTCAATAACATTCTTTAATTCCGTAATTGTTAATGAAGCATTTGTACTTGCGGTTTTTAAATTTTCAACGGTTTGTTTAACGTCGGAAGCCATTTCAGCATCTTTAATTAACATTCCAATGGTGCCTTTCCCTTCTTTTATGGCTGTGGTAATTTTCAATAAATCGGATGTTAATTTGGCGGCATTGTCATTGGTGGTATTCAAGGTTTCAAGCATATCGGTGGTTGATGTTTTATCATAGGATTTAATCGTGTCACCTGGTTTTAAAGCCTCAGAAACCTCTTTGCCGGGTACAATATTGATGACCATACTGCCAACCAAACCATCAGATCCAATGGCGGCTACTGCGTTTTTCTTCATATGGATAAGCATTTTGTCTTCAATAACCATATCAACGCAAATGGTGCTGTCATTAACCATCACAATATTTTTTACGGTGCCAATATTAATACCGGAATATCGTACGTTATTTCCCAATATTAAACCATTAACATTATTAAAAACAGCGCTTATCCTAAAGGTGTGGCCAAATAGATTTTGCTTGTTGCCAATGAGATAAAGTGCAATAACCAAAATAATAGTGGTGAAAAAAATAAACAATCCAAGACTCAGTTTTTGTGTGTTTGATGTTTTCATAATGCGTTGCTATTTAAAAAATGCCTGAATTTTTCCGTCTTTGTTAGCGGACAATTCTTCAAAAGTTCCTTCTGCATAATTAATGCCGTCAATCAATAAAATCATTCTGTTAGAAATTACCCTGGCGCAATCCACATCGTGGGTAATGATAAGCGATGAGGTTTTATAATTTTGCTGAATATTTCTCATAAGTTGAATAATTTCTTTTGATGTAATGGGATCAAGCCCGGTTGTAGGCTCATCATAAATGATAATTTTTGGTTTAAGAATAATTGCCCTCGCCAGCGCAATTCTTCTTTTCATTCCGCCTGAAAGTTCTTCGGGCATTAAATCTAAGGCTTCTCTTAATCCAACGCTGTCCAAAGCCTCTAGCACCAATTTAAGAGATTCTTCTTCAGTTTTATTTTGTTGGCGCATAGGAAATTCTAAATTTTCGCGGACGGTCATAGAATCATACAAGGCACTTCCCTGAAAAAGAAATCCCAATTCTGTGCGCAGTTCATTGAATTCTTTTTGTGCCAGTTTGCTGATATCTTTGCCCATAATTTCTAAAGAACCTTCGTCGGGTTGCATCAAACCTACCAAACATCTGATCATCACCGATTTTCCTGAACCTGATTTTCCCATCAGCACCAAATTTTCTCCTTCATACAATTCCAACGTAAACCCGTTTAACACGTGATTGTCGCCAAAGCTTTTCTTCAGATTTTTGATTCTTAATATGGGCGCTATGTTTTTTGTTTTATCCATACCTAAAGTTCAAAGAAAATATCGGTTACAAAAACGGCTATAAAGTCGATGATAAATAAAAGCATTGATGTATAAACAACGGCAGAATTGGAGGCTTCTCCAACGCCAACAGTTCCTTTTGTGCAATTATAGCCTTTAAAACTTCCCACCAATCCAATGGCAAAACCAAAGAAAAACGATTTTACCGTGGCCGGAAGAATGTCTGAAAATTCAATGGCGTCAAAAACCTTATTAAAATACAGTTGAAATGAAACATCGCCTTTTAAATTTTCCACCAATGCAGAACCAAAAAGGGCGATGGCATCACCAAAAATAATCAACAATGGTATCATTAAAATCGCCGCCATAATTCGCGTTACCACCAAATATTTAAATGGATTTGTGCCTGAAACTTCCATCGCGTCAATTTGTTCCGTAACGCGCATAGAACCTAATTCGGCGCCAATTCCCGAGCTTATTTTTCCCGCACAAATCAAAGCAATGATCACTGGGCCAATTTCACGAATAATTGAAATACTCACCATTGAAGGCATCCAGGATTGTGCGCCAAACTCCATTAAAGTTGGCCGGGATTGAAGCGTAAACACCAAACCCAATATAAATCCGGTAATGCCCACCAAAAACAATGAACGGTTGCCCATATTGTAACATTGCCGCAGCAATTCTTTAAATTCAAATGGCCTGGTAAAAACCTCTTTAAAAAAACGGCCTGCAAAAAAGGACAACTTGCCAATTTCGGTAAAAAAGCTTTTGAGGTTATTTCCAATTTGTACTGTTTTCATCATCTTATTCAAGAATTTTTGCCAACATAAAGTTATTGCTGATTTCTATGGAATAAAATGATTTATATCAATTTTACATCAGTAAAAATTGAAAAGGTGGGTAATATTAAGGCATAAATCGGCATTCGATTTCAGCAAAATAAGGCATCGTCAATTTTATTTAAAATGAAAATGATTCTGTCTAATTTGCGCAACACCTTGATATTTATCATTAAAAGTTAAAACAACCCTATTTAACTTTACGGAAGGATGTTTTTAATTATCAAAAAAATAAGTATAAAAAACCACTAATTTTTTAAGTTATGAAAACCAAAGAACCAATGCTTGCAGAAACCAATTTCGAAGAATTTTACAAAAAAAGTGCGGCGATTATTCCGAGTTTGAAAAAGTACGCTGCTTCAAAATTAAAACTTGCTGAAAAGGAAGGCTTAATCGATAGGGGGTTTTATGATACCAATGAAATTTTGGACGAGGTTTTTTTGGAAGTTTATAGAGTGTATTCAAATGATATTGATGAAAAACACCTGCGGCAAACCCTTTTTTTAAGGACCATCCAAAAAATAAATCACAAAATTGAAAAGGAAAATCAGTTTGCCGAGGAATTGAATATGGACATAATTTTAAAAGATGAATTGAATTTGTTGAAAGAAGGTTATTCTGTTGAAGCAGATGGGGATTATATATTTGATGAGGATCTTAACGATATTTCTTACCAACAAGACAGTTTTGTGCCTGCCCACTTTATTTTAGACCAACCGATGGAACTGGAAATTACCGGAAAATTGGACTTGAATGAAAATTCGTTATTATCCGACAAAAACCGTATTTTATTTGGCGCTGCATTCTTTACCTTACCGCCAATCAGCAAAAATATTATTGAGTTGTATGTATTTGGGAATCAGGATATTTTAGAAATCGCAGAGACTTTGAAAGTAAGCAAAGACACCGTAAGAAAAGTGATTGAAAGGGTTAAAGAAAGGCTTGAAATTCTATAGCAGTACTTTATCATTAAAAAGTCAAATCCTTATAAAACAAAAAAGATTCTATTGCCAGTCAATAGAATCCTTTTTTTGTCGGGGTGGTCACGCCTCAAGCGTGACGACCTTCACGCCTTAGGCGTGACGCGATAACCGGGTGGAGTCTATGCCGCATTTGCGGTACTACACCCCGAATTGGTTATCAATATATCGTTTAGCTCCTCTTTTCTTAACTTTTTTTTCTAAAATCAATGCTTCAGATCTATTAGCTGCTTCAATTTTCAAAACTAATTTCCAAGGAATTCCAAGCTTTGTCGATTGAACATTTCCTTGGTTGTGTTTTTTCAATCTTTTTTCGATATCCGCAGTTTGACCTACATAATACCTTAAACTTTTATCACTAAAAAGTATATATACAAACATAACTTTTTTTTGTCTTGGTGTTCAAGTACATGGCGTGCCTTGCAATCAATAACGGAAAAGAGCCTAAAAATTCAAATTAAATTTTTAGGCTCTTTTTTTTGGTCGGGGTGGCAGAACTAATTTTAATTCTGTATTCCGCTATATTTCAAGTATTTAAACACTTTTAATTTAGTATGATTCACCGAATTGTACACTAAAGTCAAAAAGAACTATTTAAAAACAAAATTTACCTGTCTTTGCGGTGGCAAATATACAATTAATGATAGAAAAATATAATTTAAACTAATGTTTTTTTTAATGTTTTATAATCTTTTTATCTACTGGGTTTTAGAAAGGAAATACTGCATAAACTTGAGAAAAGAGTATACGAGTTTTTTAACTCAGTTCTTTGTTACCCACTGGCCTTTTTTTCTTTTTGTTTTTAAGCGTGGGCAAAGACATACTCTTTTGCAATTTTGGATGGCGTGTCGGTTTTAGCGAATTGCAAATGTGTATGGCTTTTAGTGTAGGCTTTTCAACAACAACTTTTCTTTTCTTGGATTGATGGGCAATCTACTGTCCCGTAAGAACAATAAACACAACAATCTCCCTCATTTGGTTTCAGAACAGTTTTGCAATTTTCACACTCGTAAAAGAATTGACAAGCATCTGTCGGCATTTCTTCTATTTTTTTATATCCGCAGTTTGGACAAGTAATTTCTGATTTTAATTGAATTTCCATTAGTTTTATTTTTTGTTGGTTACTTTATAGCCTGTTGAGTTAATTGCTTTCTCAATTTCCGTTTCATTGGTTTTGGTTTTGTCAAATTCAATGATTGCATTTCCATTTTCGTATGAAGCTTTTAGGTTTGCAATTCCGTTGAGCTTATTCACTTCGTGGCTGACGTGTTCTTCGCAACTCGCACAAGTCATTCCAATGATTTTGAATTCGGTTGTTTTAATATTCGATTTGTTAACTACGATTATTTGCTTTTCTGTGTTTGGATAAAAAATTCCTGAATAGTATGGAAAAGCCAACGTAATTATTGCAAACGCAGTTACAATTCCTAAAAATATTTTTGACTGTATAAATTTTGGTTTTTCGTCTGTGTCACATTCACAATCGATTTCATTTTTAGGATTTAGTTTTTGATACCAAGCAACACCAAGGACTAAAATTGTTAGTCCAAACAGATAGGGGCGAAAAGGCTCTATCCAAGAAAATGTTGAAGCAATTCCGCTTGATCCTGCAATCAGAGCTAAAACAGGTGTAATACAACATAATGAAGCTGTAATTGCTGTTAGTAATCCTGCGCCGATTAGTTTATTTTCACTTTTCATATGGTTTCCAAAGTTTTGTTATTGTAGAGTATCTCAAAAAACGGATTCAGTAATTTTGAATATTCTACTGTCAATGAGTAAAAAATCGTTTGGGCTTCTCGTTCGGTTCCTATTAGATTTCTGTCTTTCATTTTTCTCAAATGTTGAGAAATAGCTGAAATATTCATTCCTAGAATATCGCTTAAATCACAAACGCAAAGTCTTTTCTCTTCAAAAAGTAGGTAAAGTATTTTAAGTCTTACGTTATTTCCTACTAATGAAAGTCCATTCGCTAAATAGTCAAACGATTCATTTAATTCCGTAACAGTTTCTTTGCAACGATTTATTTGCTCAATATCTGCTTGTTGTCTTATGCAAGAATTATTTTCCATAGCACAAATTTACATTTATTTCTTATTTAAGCAAATACTTAAATATAAATTTCAAAACATTGGGAAAATTTTAGCTCTTTTGGTTTTTAGAGCGTTGGCTTATCCGTTGGCAAAAACCAAATGTGCTAAAATGTGCGGCTGCATTTCGGCTTGTGGGTAACGAGTTTTTGTCGAGTAGGCAAGGGGAGTTTCACCCCAAGCCTCTCACAGAACCGTACGTGATAGTCTCCCATCATACGGCTCTTCTAAAATGAATTATACTAAAAGGTTCATCCCCTTTCAGGTTGACCAAATATAAAACATTTTAGCTAACCCCTTCGCTCCATTTCCATTACAGAAACTTCATCACTACTACGAGTTAGTCCGCCCCTGAAAATATCATTGGTATTCTACCTCTAGGTTGTTCCTATTGTGTATTTCCCTTAGCAGATATAGTCAGGTTCCCGAGTTCCGTAAATAAGCCCAAATAAAGGTCATGCCTCCTATATGACGCCTGCCGCTTAGCCAGTAAACAGGTAACCGCTAAACTTATCATGTTTGTCTTACTTCAAACACTTTTGACAGAATGTAGCACATTCTCGACACTTCATCAGAGGTTCATTTGCATTCATCTCCTTTATCCATACCTGACCAGCTCTTGGCATAGCCTTTTCCATAACGCTCAATACCTTGGCTCTTTACCAAAGCACCTTATGGTGGTTTGATGCTCTCCCTTGTAGGACAACACCGGTGGGTCGGCTCCACCATCTTATAAACAGTTGCGTAACGATTTTCAACCGTTCGTTACTCTCGGCACACATAAGATTTGTGCGACGTAAAAATCGGAGATTTTTCCGCCGAAGCAATATTATTATTGAATGTTTGTCGGTTTGTACTAGCACAATTTAAGCATAAATTTTATGAGGTGTTGTGGTTTTGTAATTTATTCTTTTGCAGGTCTACTAAAAGTTACTTCTCTTAAAATCATTTTTCCGTTTTTTATTTCGTCTTTGTCAATAACAAAAATAATAACGTCTTGATCCCAACTATCTTCAGCTTCAAATGTTTTACATACTTTTATATATTCAGTTTCTTTGAAAAAATTTGTGTCTAAAATTTTATATTTTTTTAAATAGCAAATGTCTTTTTCTATTGTTAAAGGCTGCTTTCCCCCAAATTTTTTAATGGCATTTTCTGGTCTATTATACTGATAAAAAGTATACCCGGTATCATATCCATAATCATTATTATGCGCCTTCTCACCAATATAATATGAGTATGCCATTCTTTCATCTTCTTTTACTACACGCCTAATAACAGACGATGATTTTTTCATGTTAGAATGGATGCTGTCAAAATATATATAAATAGTGTCTTTTAGCTGTGAATAACCATTCTGGTAAAATATTAATATTAATATAGAAATATAGATTTTTTTCATAATTAATCACATTTTGGAATTATTGTTGAATCACTTTTTGCGCCATTCACATATATATTTGAATCGATTCCATAATCAGGATTTTGAAGGTGTATTTGACCTTCAACGGTATTATATAATCCTAACCAAGAAATTTCTTTATAAAATTTATCCCAATCCCAATTTGGGAAAGTATTTCTATCATCAATAAATGTTTGGTCTCCCAATAATGGATGAACGGCTCTTAAAGTTTTCGAAATTGTAGTTAAATATTTATTAGCCATATATTCATGACTCCAATTCTTTTTTTGTCTATATTCCTCATAAAGAATTGCAAAATCATTATTAGAAGGTGTTACTCCATTATTTAATTTTTTAACTTGAGCATAAATATTTGCGTGAATAGCTTCATGGACTATTGTTTTAGCTAAGAATAAAGTGGGGTTTTCTGTACTATTTATGGAGCCACTAAATATTGATATCGTGACAGATCCATCTAAATTTAAATTATTTTCAGCACAACCATTCACATCATTATTAGTATTGCAGTTATCAACAACTTGAAATTTTAAATCATATAAAGCATCCGTACCAAAAAAATCAACTAGTATTTCTTTCATGGAATTTGTCTTCAATAATTGTTCCAATGTACAATTGATTTTAGGTAAATTAGAAAAAGTAGAATCTATTATAATTTCATCAGGATGGATATCTACTGGGATAGATGGAGAAGGTGTGTGAGGGTAATGTTCATGTGCTGCACTATCCGTATTATAATTACCAGAACTACTTCCAAAATACACATATTCAAGACTTCTGCTTTCCAAGTGGGAAGTTGAATAAGAATAGGATGTTCCTTGATTAAAAAACCAATCTGTATATCTTTCAGTTAAAACTAATACCCATCCAGCATCTACAGGAGCTCTTTCTGCTACGTTATTTAAGGAATCATATTTGTTTTTCAGAGTATGTACAAATTTTCCTTTGTCAAAACCTTCTAATTTTATTAAATCTCCATTTAAATTATAGTGATAAGTTGCGCCATTGAATCCATTTAGATATTTTAGTCCAATATCTTTTAATAAGTTTTTGTTTTTACCTAAAAATTTTACAATCTCAAAGTCGACATCTTTATTTTCAGAAACAGTTACAATTAATTTATATTTAGAATTCAGATTGTTTTTAGGATTATTAAAAGAAACTGTGGCATTTAAGTTAGTTAAAAACTCATAAGAAAGTGATGTGTCAGGATTTTCAGTTACAATAAATTCATCCCATTTTATAATTAAGTTGTTCCTCACGAAATCATCCTTGAAATTATCAAGAGAGAAATTATTTTGAAAAGAGGTAATTGCTTGAATTTGTTTTTTACTTGTTTGTTGTAGAGTTTGAGTGTTAAATAAATCTTCTTTTTGGCAATTTGTCATTGAAGTTAGAATTCCAATTAAAAGAATTCCAGTTTTTAAATAATTTTTAATTTTTTTCATAGTGAACTCATTTAAACTTTTTTCTTT
>DPCK01000159.1 GCA_003516285.1 Lutibacter sp.
GTCAATTTGACCGTTTTTTCCAGTTTATTCCTTTTTCAATAAAATAGGTATATAAATCAGCCACACTATTGTAACATTTGTAATTCTTTTCTAAATATGGTTTTATTTCTTTAAATAATTCTTGCCTAACATAGGGAGGATTACCAATAATCACATCAAAGCCACCATTGGCGAATATTTGAGGAAACTCCTGTTGCCAATTAAAGGCTTTTTCAGCAGCAACAGTAACATCATCTATTAAACTGTTGCCACATTTAATATTGTTGTTTAAATCATTCAATTTTCTGTTAGGTTGTGCTGTTCTAAGCCATAAGGAAAGCTTTGCTATTTCAACACTTTCTTCATTTAAATCAACTCCAAATAAGTTGTTTTCTAAAATGCTTTTTTCAACATCACTCAACACCATTGCATCACCAAACAGTTTGGCTTGCAACTCATCAATATACTTGTGTTCTAAAATCAAAAAATCTAATGCCTGGTTTAAAAATGCTCCTGAGCCACAGGCTGGGTCACAGATTGTTATTTGCAATAGCCAGTTCCTATATTCTGTAATTCTGTCAAGTAAGATTTTTATTGTTTTCTTTTGCCTTTTCTTGTCAGTAGTATAATTATCTTCTACAATTTCAAATTCAGCTTTTTTTTCTTCGCAAAGTTTGCCAACAGTATTTTCAACTATATACTTTGTGATGTATTTAGGGGTGTAAAAAACCCCATCCTTTTTTCTTTTGGTTTTAGATTTGTCAACTGCTTGGCCTTCAAGTTGTGCTTTTATTTCATCCAATTCATTAAGGGAATTTTCAAAAATATGCCCTAAAATATTTACATCTACCTCACTTATAAAATCATACTCAGATAGTTTTAAAGTATGCAGATATAATAAATCATCATCAATAATGATATTGTCTAAAACATCATCAGGTAAAAATAAACCTCCATTATAGGCATATACATCATATTGTTTTCCTTTAAAACCAGTATTTAAGTAGCCAAAGTATTTTTTAAATCTGTCAAAGAGTGGGGAATAGGCATCAAGTTCTTTTAGTTGTTTCCATTGATTCAGTATTAACCTTACTGAGTTTGGAGGCAGTAATTGTCTGTCCTCAGCAAAGAATAAAAAGAGGAACCTATCCAATAGTTTTTGTGATTTCTGAAATAAGGTTAAAGCATCAAATTGTGGGTTTAAAATTACCAGACTTTGGTGCAGTTCTCTTTTGAATAAAGAGTAATCATTATATAGCTTTTTGGTAATTGCATCTTCTTGGCTAATTGATTCCTTCTTAATATTTTTAGGAATATCATTTTGGATATTCTCAAAAGCCAGACAAAGGTATAACAGTTCAAAATCCTTTTCTGTAAGCGTAAATAAATTGAACTCAATGTGTTCGATGGTATTATCGATGTAAAACCTGAGTTTTTCAAAATTAGAAGTGATGACGTAGATGCATTCTGGCTGATTAACTTTATAGCCAAAAGCCTGAACTTCAATTTTACCTAAATCAGTTGTGTTTGTTCCTTTTAATTCAATAACAGCTTTAACAACATCATTTACAATAATGGCACCATCAGCTTTTTTACTATCTTTTACATTCTTGTATTCAGTAGTAAGATTGAATTTAGTTTCAGAAGAAGAAGCTGGTTTTGTGTAACCTAAAATTTTAACAAATAAATCTTCTAAAAACTCTCCTTGGTATTGTTCTTCCTTTAAACTTTTTATTTCTTCCTGAATCCTTGGATTGTGAAAATGGTTTTTGAATAATTCCCATTGTATTGCAATCTTTTCTTTATTTTGAGTTTTTAGGTGTTTTGTAACAACCGAACTCTGGAATATTGACATAGTTATTTTTTAGAAGGCTAAAGTTAATATTTTTTATCAAATATTTTTCTTAATAATCTCTGCAATTACAGATTTACTAACTTTAAATTCGGAGTATTTCAATTCTTCTTCAATTTTTCTATAGGACATTCCTTCTTTATGAAGAGCTACAACCTTTTCTATTAATTCAGTATTGTTGGATTTGGCACTTACCTGTTTGCTTCCTCTGCGACCAGAATTTTTAAAAATTAAGTCTTCATTAAAATCAAGAACATAGCTATGATTTTTATATTTTGATTCTAAAAAATTTGATTTTAAAACCCATAAATCCTTCTGTTTATCATTATTGAAATTAGGTCTTATTTCTAATACAACCCTCATTTTAGCTTCAAAACCTTGAGAGCCAATAATACTATCTTTTGTAGGTGATATTAGCATTGTTCTTTTGCCTGTATGATGAAGAAACAGTATTAAACATTTATGTTTTTTTGCTAATCGGTCATATGAATTAAGGAAATTTCTTACTTGTGTATTGGCATTGATTTCTTTTGAGAAAACATCTGCAAAAGCGTCAATAATAATTAAATCAACAGGAGTTTTAGCTAATTTTTTTGAAAGGTTTTCATATAATTCATTTGTATCAAATATAAATTCAAGATTTTCTAATCCATCTAAATTTTCAATTTCATTATCTAATTTTAGAAAATCTACTTGTTTTCGTATTGAATAGCTTATTGATGAAGGATCATCTTCTGTGCTTACATAAATTACTTTGTTATGTTTTCCTATTAAATCAAACCCCATAAATTTTTTTGTATCTAAAGCTATACAAATGGCCAATTGTCTTAAAAAGGTTGATTTACCGCTGTCAGATGTGCCAACTAATGAAGCTAGGCCAACTTGTTGTAGGAATGGATTTAAAAGTTTGGGTACTGATAATATTTTAAGTTTGTATAACTCTAAAGCATTATAAACTAATTTATCGCTGTTTAATATTTTAGATTCTTTTTTTGAGTTACTTTTTATGATATCATCATCCATCATAGGACCTCCTCGTGCTTCCATTTCTTCACGAGTTAGAAATTTAAAATTATCAAGGTCAAGATCATCTATATTTACTGGAGAATCAGCCATATCATTTAAATTATAAATATTGTCCAATATATTTTTATATAAAGGACAGGACAATATAGGAATTTTTGGAATAAGGCACACAATTCGGTATCATTAAAAAATAGAAATATCATAAGGCTTTGATTTTACTGGGATTTTTGGTCCTTGGTTCGAGCCCAAGAGGAGGAGCAACACCAGTAAGGGTTTCAAGATACTTAGTTTTGGAACCTTTTTTTATGCGCAAGATTTGAGCAAGGTTTTGGGCGAAAATACAATTAACAATTTCCTTATTGTACTTCATAAAAATAATAAAATTCAATATTAAATTATTCATAATTTATTAGGTGAAATCTTAATTTAATAAGTTGGGCGCGATTATTATAAAGTTCAGTTCGAATGTTTTGTGTGAAGTGAGAGGATACAAAAAATGAATTTAAATCCGTTAACAATTATTTTTTCATCTTAAAATAATTACACCTAATGGGCTCGAAATAATATTTTTATGCCAATTATTAAATTTGACTTTATTTTTCACTAATTTCACAATTATATTATTCTTAAAAAAACTTCCATTTTTGGAGGGTAACCAGAAAATATCTAATCATTGAATTTTTATTCCACAAAATATATATTTAAGCTTTCTATACTTATTATAGTTTTTGTTGCTTTTTTAACAGGCTGTGACAAAAAATCGGATGCCCATAAAGTCAGAATAGGCTTTTCTCAGGCAATGACCACAGATGATTGGAGAAAGCAGATGAATAAAGCAATGTTGATAGAGGCATCGATGCATCCTGAGGTTGATTTATTATTTTATGATGGAAATAATGACATAGCAAAGCAAATTAAGGATATCGAAAATTTAATTAGCCAAAAAGTTGATGTTATCATCGTTTCTCCCATTCAGTCAAAACCAATAACGGAAGTAGTTGAAAAATCAATGAATGCAGGAATTCCAATTCTGATTATCGACAGGAAGATAGACAGCGAAAATTATACAGCATATGTTGGGGCAGACAATATTGAGATTGGTAGAAATGCGGCAAATTATATTTTATTAAAAACCAATAAAACATCTCAAATAATTGAAATTAAGGGTTTGAGCGGCTCTTCCCCTGCCTATGAAAGAAGTTTAGGTTTTAACCATATTCTAAAACAGAATGATCATTTAGAATTGATAGGCAGTATTGATGGAAATTGGGAGGCCATATCAATTAAAAAGGAGTTTGAGAATTTGCTGAAAAATGAAAAAAATATCGATTTTGTTTTTGCGCATAATGATCGAATGGCATTCGGGGCCTGGGAAGTTGCCAAGGAGTTAGGATTGGAAAAGAATATTCAATTTGTTGGCGTAGACGGATTAAACACCTCCAATGGCGGAATTCAGCTTGTTGAAAAAGGAGTGCTTTCAGCTACAGTATTTTACCCTACCGGAGGGAATGAAGCTATAAAACTCGCTTTAAAAATTGTTAAGAATGAACCTTTTTCTAAAAGCAATATTTTAAATTCTATTATAATTAATCCTTTAAATGCTGAAATAATTAAAAATCAATTAAATAAAATTGATGAACAACAGGAAAGTATTAAGGCGCAATTAAACGTAATTAAAATTCAGGAAGAAAAATATTATTCACAAAGTAATATGATTAAAATTCTTGCGGTTTTATTAATAATTTTATTCAGTTTGGCACTCTACAGCATTTATTCTGCAGTGACAATAAGCAGGAAGAAGAAACAGTTGGAATTAACCAATCAAAAAGTTGTTATTCAAAGAAATCAAATAGCGAAGCACGTAAATNNATTTTAAGCTCTGTTGAATCACTTAAATCCGATTTTCAAAATAAAGATAAAAAATTAAGGAATGAGATTGATTTGATTTTTAACAATTCAAAGAGACTCTTAAGATTAATAAACCAGTTATTGGACTTTAAAAAATCAGAAGATAATAATTTTCGGTTAAAACCATCAAAAACCAATATTTGGAAATTTTCAAAAGCAATTTTTCAAGATTTTAAAAGAGAAGCAAAAAAAAGAAATATAGATTTTACAATAACCACAACAAATGAGGATTTGGAAATTTATATCGATAGAAATTTAATGGATAAAGTATATTTTAACTTGTTATCCAACGCTTTTAAATTTACACCTAATAACGGAAAAATTTCTATTACAATTCAAGATCATAAAAACTCCGATAATGTGAGTATTTGTTTTTCAGATTCGGGTATTGGAATTCCTCAAGGGGAAATACAAAATGTTTTTAAAGCATTTTATCAAGGCTCAAATAATTATAGAAATAGCTCTGGAATTGGATTGCATTTATCAAAAAACTTTATCGATTTACATCAAGGAAAGATTGATGTCATTTCAAAAAATGGAGCTGTGTTTACTATAAACTTGCTAAAGGGTAAATCGCACTTGAATGAAAAGGATATCATAGATGAGCCTATGATTGATTTAGTGGATGAAGCCGATTATTTGGAATCTGAAGACATTATTTTATCAAACAAAGCAGTTGAGGATAAGGATAAATATACCATTCTTTTTATTGAAGACAATATTGATTTATTGGAATTTATAGTCAAAAAGTTTGATGACGAATATAATGTTTATACATCTCAAGGCAATGATGCCATTGAGCAGGCATTGAGAATAATACCTGATATAATTGTATGCGATTTAAATTTACCTGAAAAAAACGGGTTTGAAATATGTGAAATATTGAAAAAAGATTTAAGGACCTCTCATATACCAACCATCATTTTAACAGCTGTTGACAACCAGCAATCCTACATTAAGGCTTTGGAGTCTGGAGCAGATCTTTATTTAACCAAGCCCTTTAATTTAAAAGTACTGTCCCAATCAATAAAAGGATTATTATTTAACAGAGAAAAATTAAAATATTATTTTAAAAACAATCTCGATGTTATTGATGAGCATAGTTTTGGTGTTCCGGAACAATTATTTATAAAAAAACTTAATGAATTCTTAGACGCTAACATTGCAAATTCCGATTTAACAGTTGAAGAACTTGCCGCTTTTCTAAATATCTCAAGAGTGCAATTGTATAGAAAGGTAAAAGCCATTTTAGGCATTAATGTAAGTGATCATATAAATAATTTACGATTGGATAACGCAGCAAAAATGCTGAAAAATTCTGATTTAAATATATCGGAAGTTGGTTATGCTTCAGGTTTTTCTTCCCCCAATTATTTTTCCACAGCTTTCAAAAATAAGTATGGAGTTTCTCCTAAAGAGTATAAAGCCGAATAATTAATTTAATTTTCTTCAAATTTTTATTTTTTTATCTAAATAAACATGTAACAAAATTATAATATTGGTAACATTATTATAACTACATCGTTTTCGTAAGAATCTTTTAATTATTATAAATATCTGAAAAACAATACTTTAATAATTAATTAACAAATAATTAATCATAACATAACAAATTGTTACAAGATCAAAATTTTTAGTGATTTATTAAAAATATCTTACAATCACTAAAATTTAACAATTATGAATAAAGTTTTGATTTGGTCTATTACAGCGGCATTAGCAGGATTCCTTTTTGGTTTTGACACGGTAGTAATATCAGGTGCAGATAAAAAGTTACAACTATTATGGGGTTCCTCTGATGCTTTTCACGGAGCAATAGTGATGGCAATGGCGCTTTGGGGAACTGTGGTTGGTGCAATATTTGGCGGAATCCCAACAAATAAATGGGGAAGGAAAAACACCTTAATATTAATAGGTGTATTGTACACAATCTCAGCTATTGGATCTGGCTTGGCAAATGACCCTTGGACTTTTGCCATATTTAGATTTATTGGCGGTTTGGGTGTTGGCGCGTCAACCATTGCTGCTCCTGCATATATTTCTGAAATTGCTCCGGCTAAAGACCGTGGCCGTCTGGTTGCTTTATACCAATTTAATATAGTATTTGGAATCCTTGTTGCATTTTTATCAAATTATCTTTTAAGCGGCATTGGTGAAAATGATTGGAGATGGATGATGGGCGTAGAAGCTTTACCGGCCATAATTTATACAATTTTTATGTTTAGTGTGCCTAAAAGTCCTAGATGGCTAATCTCTAAACTTAGGATTGACGAAGCAAAAAAAGTTTTGGAAATCATTAATCCGGATTCAGATGTTGAAAAATTAATGTTCGAAATTAAAGAAGAAAACAACAGAGACTTGCCGGGAGAAAATATATTTATGAAAAAATATCGTTTTCCCCTTACCCTTGCCTTTCTTATGGCAATGTTTAATCAATTATCAGGGATCAATGCTTTTTTATATTACGCGCCAAGAATATTTCAGGAAGCGGGATTGGGTGAAAGTACTGCGTTGTTAAGCAGTATCGGTATTGGTTTTATAAACCTTGTTTTTACACTTTTGGGTGTCTTCCTAATAGATAAACTTGGTCGTAAACAATTGATGTTTATAGGCTCCTTTGGCTATATTATCTCTTTGTCACTTGTGGCCATGGCCTTTTTCTTTGGATGGACAGGAATGGCCGTTCCAATATTCTTGTTTTTATTTATTGCAGCCCATGCCATTGGCCAGGGTGCAGTAATCTGGGTGTTTATATCAGAAATATTTCCAAATCATTTAAGGGCTTCCGGTCAATCATTTGGAAGCACCACACATTGGTTGTTGGCAGCCATCATTCCGGCGCTAATTCCAACCTTATTTTCAACAATAGGTGCAGGAGTTGTATTTCTGTTTTTTGCAATAATGATGGTGTTTCAATTGCTTTTTGTATTCTTTATGATGCCAGAAACAAAAGGAGTTCCATTGGAAGAATTAAGTAAAGAATTAACCAAATAAATATAAAAGAATGTATAAAATGAAAAATTTAATTTTAGTTGTTTTAGGATTGTTTGTATTAGCTGGATGCAAACAAACGCCTAAAGAAGGACAAGATACTTCACAGAATGTTGATAAAATCTATTCAGAAGAAGAACTTTACAGGCCAAATTTTCACTTTACGCCAAAAAAGGGATGGATGAATGATCCAAATGGAATGTTTTATTTAAATGGATATTACCATTTATATTTTCAGTATTACCCTGATGGAAATGTTTGGGGACCTATGCATTGGGGCCATGCAATAAGTACAGATATGATTACTTGGATAGAGCAGCCTATAGCGCTTTATCCCGATGAAAAAGGGTATATTTTTTCAGGAAGTGCCGTTGTGGATGTAAATAATTCTTCAGGTTTTGGAAGTATTTCAAATCCTCCAATAATCGCTATATTTACCTACCACGATCCTGAAATTGCAAAGAAAGAAGGAATCGATGTGGAAAGTCAGGCTATTGCATATTCTTTGGATCAAGGACGAACTTTTACCAAATATGCCAACAATCCAGTAATCAAAAATCCGGGAATTAGAGATTTTAGAGATCCAAAAGTAACTTGGGATGCAATTCACAAGCAATGGATTTTGGTATTGGCAGCCCAAGACAAAGCCTTTTTTTATGCTTCAAAAAACCTAAAGGATTGGAAATTGCTTTCTGATTTCGGTGCGAATATTGGCGCACACGGCGGTGTTTGGGAATGTCCGGATTTTTTCCCGATGTTGGTTGATGGCACAGAAGAGGTAAAATGGGTATTGATTCAAAGTTTAAATCCGGGAGGATTCAACAATGGTTCAGGAACTCAATATTTTGTAGGAGATTTTGACGGAAAAACTTTTAAGCTTGATCCTGCTTTTCAAAATGATTTAAAGGAAGAAACTGCTTTTTGGATTGATTTTGGAAAAGATAATTATGCTGGGGTTACCTGGTCAAACATTCCTGATACCGATGGCAGAAAACTATTTATGGGATGGATGTCTAATTGGGAATATGCACAAGAAGTTCCAACACAAAAATGGCGAAGCGCTATGACTGTTGCACGAGAGTTAAAACTTTTTAAATCCAACAATCAATATCGAATATTCTCTCTGCCAGTAAAAGAAATTTCAAACTATGTTTCAAAAACCATCAAAAAAGACTTATTGAGTATTGATAAGGAAGTTATTTTGACCACAGATGAATTGGTAAATTTTGAAAGTTTAGATATTTCATTTAAAGTTAAAAATCTTAAAGAGGATATTTACACTTTTTCATTTGAAAATGCTAAAGGAGAGACAATAAAATTTGGAATCAATAACAAAGAAAAACACTTTTTTATTGACAGATCAAAATCTGGAGATCTTTCATTCTCAGAAAAATTTGCCGCCAAATTATCAACTGCGCCTTTTAAAACAAAAAATAATGAAATTGATGTGCGTCTTATTTTAGATAAAACTTCCATAGAGATATTTTTTAATCAAGGAGAAACTGTGATGACAGAAATATTTTTTATGCAAAAGCCAATCGGGTCTTTTTCCGTAAAATCTGAAAATTCCAAATTTGAAATCGAAAATTTGCTAATCAACGAACTTAATTTTAACTAAACTATATTACTAATTATGAGAACTAAATTAACTTTAATTTTAATTTTATTTGGGGCGTTTCTATCAATGCAAGCCCAAGAAATTGAAATACGCGGGGTAGTGACAACTTCTGAGGACGGCTCGCCATTACCGGGCACGTCGGTAGCTGTTTTAGGAACAACCAAAGGGGTTGTAACAGATTTTGACGGTAAATATTTACTAAGCAATATTGATGCAAATGCCACATTGGTATTTAGTTATGTCGGATACAAAACTTTAAAAATTGAAATTCAGGGCAAAACAATAATAGATGTTGTTTTAGAACCTGACGCACAGTCACTGGACGAAGTTGTTTTAACGGGTTATTCTAAAGAAAGAAAAGTAGATGTTACAGGTGCGGTAACCGTTGTGGATTTAGCATCTCTTAATGGGCAAAGTATGAGTTCAGGTAATACTATGCAGTCATTACAAGGATCTGTTGCCGGACTTTTTGTTGAAAAATCGGGCGATCCTACTGGGTTGAACAGCAGAATTTTAATTAGAGGTATAACCACTTTGGGAAATAATGACCCACTATATATTATTGATGGCGTGCCTACAAAACGTCAGGAAGTATTCGCTAGCATCAACCCTGAATCTATTGAATCTATTCAGGTTTTAAAAGATGCATCGGCATCATCTCTCTATGGATCTAGAGCTGGAAACGGGGTTATTGTTGTTTCCACAAAAGGCAGAGCAAAAGGCAGCGATGTCAGTGTAAGCTATAATTCCAATTTTTCAGTACAATCGGAAAAACAACAACGTTATGATATGCTAAACTCACTGCAACGAGGCCAAGCATTGTGGCAAGCCTCTGTGAATGATGGTGCAGATCCGACTGGTGGTTATGGTGAAATTTATAATTTTGATTGGAACAATAATTTTGCAAATCCTGTTTTAAATAGTGTAACGTTACAACCATTTGTAGGTGGCGATACCAACGTGCCGGTTGGAGATACTGATTGGCAAAAAGAGATCTATAAAACTGGATATGTTTATAATAATGAGTTAACATTAGCGGCAAATTCTGAAAAATCTGCATTATTTATCAATATAGGGCATCTTAAAAATACAGGAATGCTGAAATATACAGGTTATGAAAGATATAGCGCTAAATTAAATTCAAGCACAAAATTATTTAATGACAAACTAAAAATAGGCGTAAATACACAGTTTTCAACTTCTAATGAAAACTTAGCTTCCCAAGATGTTGGTAGTGCCCCAACTCCAGGGTTGGCCATAACTTTAGCGCCAACCATTCCGTTATATGACTTGAATGGGAATTATGGAGGACCGTTAGGAGCCGGTTATTCTGACAGAAATAATCCAGTATTAATGCAATATTTAAATAGATGGGACAATGCCGAGAAAAATAATTTCTTTGGAAACATTTTTGCAGAATTGCAAATTGTTAAAAATCTTAATTTTAGAAGTAGCATAGGTATAGATTTTAGTGACTTTAAGAAAAAAAATATAGAACCAAAAGTTAATAATGGATTTATTACAAGAAGCACAAACAGTCTTATTTTCGATACCAATAAATATTCAAGTATCATTATGACAAATACTTTGAATTATGATTTGGAATTGGGAGATCATAGATTTAGTGTTTTACTTGGGTTAGAGTCCATAGAAAATAAATTGAATACTATTTTTGCTTCTGCCGATGGGTTTGCGGTTGAATCAGAATCTTATTTCGTGTTAAATGCAGCAACTGGAGCAAGATCCAATCAAGGTTTTAGCACAGGAAATAGTTTGCTTTCACAATTCGGAAAATTAAATTATGCGTTTTCCGACCGTTATTTGGCATCTGTGACTGTACGTAGAGACGGTTCATCAAGATTTGGTAAAAACAACAGATATGGTGTTTTTCCGGCGGCCACTTTAGGTTGGAGAATTAACAATGAAGAATTTTTAAAAGACAATGACATTATTTCCAATTTAAAATTAAGAGCAGGTTATGGTGAAGTTGGAAATCAGGAAATTGGAGATTTATCAAGGTTTGGTTTGTATGAATCAAGATATGGAACAAACCAAGCGCAACTGGCAGGCGGTTTCTTTGAAATTTACTATAATGTTGGAACTGCTTATGATATTAATGGAAATAATACCGGAACATTGCCTTCAGGATTTGTGTCCACGCAGGCTGAAAACCCAGATTTGAAATGGGAAACAACCAAAGAATGGAATTTCGGTTTAGATTTTGGCATATTAGATGAGACAATTGTTGGTTCTTTTGATTATTTTTCCAGAAAAACAAGTGATATTTTAATTACGCCTCCAATTGCATCTACAGTTGGTGAAGGACAACAACGCGTTTTAAATGGTGCTTCAACCGAAACTACAGGTTGGGAACTTTCTTTATCATATGGTAAAGAATTTGAAAATGGCATAAGCTTCGGCGTAACAACCAATTTCAGTGCATTTAATGATAAGATTACTTATCTGCCTGAACAAGTAAGAGCAGGTTATCCGGGAACAGCTCAAAATTCTATTCTTGGCCATTCACAATTCTCAATTTTCGGATATAAAACTGACGGATTGTTCCAAAGCCAAGCTGAAGCAGATGCTGCGCCATCAGGCGGTGTGCAAACTGGAAATTTAAGACCAGGTGGAATAAGAATTGTTGATATCAATAATGATGGAGTTATAAACGGCGACGACAGAGACTTTATAGGTACAACTTTACCTAAATTAGAATATGGTATTCGGTTGAATTTCGCCTATAAAAATTTAGACGTGGCTATTTTCGGTTCAGGTGTTGCGGGAAGAATTGGCGCAGACCCATATATATTTTGGAATAACTTTACACAAGGTAGAGATAATGCCGGTTTAGGCGTATTAAATGCTTGGACTCCAACAAATACCAATACTGATATTCCTTCTCTTTCATTGGTAAATAATTTTACTGATACTTCTGATTATATTTTCAGAAATAACTCGTATTTCAAGTTAAGAAACTTACAGATTGGTTATTCACTCCCAAAAGAAATGATAAACAAATGGGCAGAGATGAGCAGGTTTAGATTTTACGTTCAAGGAGAAAATTTATTTTGGTTTACGCAAAAAGATTATATCGGATCCGATCCAGAACGAACAGATGTGAATAGAATACCTGTTCCAACAACAATTTCAGTAGGGTTAAATATTAATTTTTAAAAGAAAAAAACATGAAAAAATATAAAATTATAGCTGTTTACTTTTTGTCAATTGCATTTTTGGCATCTTGTAACAAAGATTTTTTAGAATATGAACCTAAAGGAGTGCTTTCTTCTGAAAATGTGGCGACAGCCGAAAATGCAGAAGCACTTGTTATTGCAGCGTATGCCGGAATTGCCAATGATGAAATGATTGGCCCGCTAACCCACCAATGGGTTTATGGCAGCGTTCGGTCTGATGATGCTTACAAAGGCGGTGGCGGACGCGGGGATGTTGATGTTGTTGATAAATATGAACAATATAACTTAACTGTTGCCGATATGGGAGATTGGATGACGCCAAGAACTTGGACTAATCATTACAAAGCAATTTCCAGAATTAATTTTGCGTTGTCAGTTATAAATAAAATCCCTGATGGTGAATATGACAATAAAACCATCAGACAGGCAGAATTAAGGTTTTTAAGAGCTCATTCCCACTTCATGTTGAAACAATTGTTCAAAAAGGTTCCTTACATTACTGAAGACCTTTCACAGGAAGATATTTTACAAACTTCAAATGATTTATCAAATGAAGAATTATGGAATGTTATTGCAGGTGATTTCTTATTTGCTTACAATAATTTGCCGCAATCACAAGAACAAGTCAGCAGAGCTGATAAAAATGCAGCAGCAGCATATTTGGCAAAATTAAGACTATATCAAGCTTATGAGCAAAATGACACGCACCAAGTTACCAACATTAACCAGCAAAGACTTCAAGAAGTTATTGACTATGCAGATGATGTAATCGCAAGTTTAGAGGCAGATTACGGCAACAATTTTCTTGATGGTTTTGATAATGGTCCGGAATCAATTTGGGCAGCGCAATTTTCTATAAATGACGGTACGGAAGTAGGGCGAGTAAGCTTTGTAACCGGATTAAATTCACCCCATGGAACCGGTCTTTATGGATGCTGCGGATTTCATATGGCCAGCCAAAATATGGTGAATGCTTTTAAAACTGATGCAAATGGATTGCCTTTGTTAGATACATTTAACAATTCGGACATATTTAATACAATTGGCAGTGATGGAAACGCCTCTTTGCCTGTTGGCACAACGTTAGACCCAAGGATTGACCACACTGTTGGTATTCCCGGAAGACCTTTTAAATACAAAAACACCATAAATGAAGCTGGAGATATGGTTTATAAGTTTAGTTGGGCAAGAGATCCGGGTGTCTATGGTTATTTTGGAAATATGAAGGAACAACAATCGCCCGACTGCGCTTGTTATGTAAAAGAAGGGCCATTTGTTGGAACCTCTAAAAACGTAGATTTTATTAGATATGCTGATGTGTTACTTTTTAAAGCAGAAGCTTTAATTCAATTGAACCAATATGGAGCGGCAACAAGCATAATTAATCAGGTAAGATTACGCGCAGCTGCAAGTACTTCAAGATCTTTGGCTGCAGGCGCAACAAACATTTATAAAATAGCGGAATATCCAACTTTTAATTCTAAAGAATATGCGCTAAAAGCATTAAAATTTGAAAGAAGATTAGAATTTGGCATGGAAGGGCCGCGGTTTTTTGATTTGGTTCGATGGGGTGAAGCGGCAACTGTTTTAAATGGATATCTTGCGGTTGAAAAAACGAAAAGAGATTTTCTTGCAAATGCCAAGTTTACCGCCGGACGGGATGAATATTATCCAATACCTCAAAGAGAAATAGATTTTACTGCTGGATTATATAAACAAAATCCAGGGTATTAAAAATTTTAATATTATTGAAATATTTGATTAAGTATATTAATGTTTGAGTTTAATGAGAAAAAGGCAAACATACGTTTGCCTTTTTTAATCTATTTTAATTCAAATAATTAGTAACTTTCTTCAAAAATATTTTGATTAAAAATAAACATAATGAGCAATAAATTAAAAGCTGTTTGTTTTGGGGAAATTCTGTTTGATGTTTTTCTGAAAAATAAAAAAATAGGTGGAGCACCATTAAATGTGGCTTCAAGATTAAAATCATTTGGAATAGATGTGTCCATAATTAGTGCAGTAGGTAATGATAATAACGGAAAGGAGTTAATAGAATATTTTAAAAAATTAGATATTGATACCACCTCAATTCAAATAAAAGAAAACTATCCAACGGGTGTTGTAAATGTGCGCCTGAATGAAAAAGGAAATGCATCTTATGATATTACATATCCTTCAGCTTGGGATAAAATTAGGTTATCTATTGATGATACAGAGTTGGTTAAAAATGCTGATTTCTTTATTTATGGAAGTTTAGCTTCTCGTGATGAATCAACCAAAAAAACATTATTGCAACTCTTGGAAGTTGCCAAATATAGAATATTTGATGTTAATTTAAGAGTGCCTAATTATACAGAAAAAACGTTAATTGAATTAATGAAATTAGCGGATTTCATCAAATTTAATGATGATGAATTGTATGAAATGGCTAAGTACCTTAATTCAAATCATAAATCTTTAGAACAAAATATGAAGTTTATTGCTAAAGAAACTGATACCGATACAATTTGCGTTACTTTAGGTTGTCATGGAGCGGTGTTATACTATAAGGGTAAATTTTATAATAACTGTGGTTTTAAGGTTGATGTAGTTGATACAGTTGGTTCAGGAGATTCTTTTTTAGCTTCTTTAATTTCAAAATTATTTAGTGAAGTTGATCCACAAGAAGCCTTAAATTTTGCTTGTGCTGTGGGGGCTATTGTAGCGCAATATGAAGGAGCAAATCCGGAAATTTCCCAATCCGAAATTGATGAGTTTCTAAATGGAATTTATTAATGATATTGATTAAATAATCATTTTATAGAAGTTCCAATTATTTCAAAATTTATCAATTTATATAGGTTTAAAGCTATTTGATCGCATCATCAATCCATAATTTTACGAAAAGTTGGTTGCAACTTCGAGTAATAGGGGGAGCAACACCAGTAAGGGTTTCAAGACATTTAGTTTTGGAACCTTTTTTTATGCGCAAGGTTTTTGGTAGAAATCCTTAAAGAAAGCGGGAAAGATTAAAAAAAGTCTTCTTTAGTGTTGTCTTATAATTGGGGGTATTACAATAAGAAAACAATCCTAAAACCAAATAATTATAAAAAAATACCCCTTAAATCCATAAGAAATAAGGGGTGCTTTAACTGAATTAACAGGTTATAATTGATACTTCAGCAAAGTGGCAACAACTTTATAATATTCTTTTTCAATTTCCAGATAGGAGTTGAAAGTAGTGTTATAATAGTTCGTTTCCACAAAATATTCCAATACCGAAATTTGCCCAGCCGACAGTGCTTTGTCTAACAATTTAATGGGGTCAGCCGACTTGTTTATTTTTTCGTAGTCTTCCAGTATGCTTTTCAAACTTTCATAGCGGCCATAAAGCTGTTTTATTTCATAATAATGATCATTCGTGTGTTCAGTCAAGGCAGTTTCAGCAAAGGACATTTTGGCTTTTTCAAGTTTCACCCTGTTCTTGCTTTCCCATAAAGGCAATGAAATTCCGGTGTGAAATCCGTTATAGGTTTGCCCCAAAATACCCTGATAATGATACCCTACTTCCATTTTAGGCAAGGCCATTGCTTTGCTGACTTCAATTTGTTTTTGGGCAATAACCTTATCCTGCTCCAACGTTTTTCTAAGGTAATCTTGCGCTTCAATTTCTTTTTCCAAAGTATCAAAATCAGCAATCACAGGTACTTCAAAATAAGCTTCGCCCTTAAAAGCGATGGCAGTACCTCCGTTTAAACTGGTAAGCTGTTCATGGAGTTTCGCAATAAAAGAAGCGTTTTCCAGAAACTGTTTCTTGATTTCCAGCAATTGAATTTCGGCTTTATTGACATCCAAAATGGTTCCGTCACCGGTTTCCAGTTTCCTGTTAAATTGAGCCAGCCATTTTTCGGTAGCCCCTTTTCTTTTAGCTAACGGAATTTGTAATTTGTTTCTGTAAACCAATTCTATACAAATCATTTTAGCTTCCAAAAGCAACGCCTGATTGGCAGCTTGAAGGTACAAATCGGCTTGCAAAATTTGCTGGTCGGCCAATTGGTTTTTCTTTCCGTAAACAGTGGGAAAATCAAATGATTGGGTCACAACAATATCCGTTTGGTTTCCGGCATCGGCAGGGCTTCCTTTTAAATAATCATACTCAATTGTTGGATTATATAAAGAATTACCTGTTTGATACTGTACTTTCTGGGCGCTCCAATACTGCGTATTGGCTTGTATCGTCTTGTTGTTTTTGGCAATCTCGGCTAAAACTACATCCATATTGGATTGAGAATATCCCAAACCAAAAGAGAATGTTGCTAAAAATAATATTAGGCTATTTTTCATTTGTTACTTTTTTTCGATTAGATAAAAAATACACTACCGGAACAATAATAATGTTGAGCAATGTTGAAGTCAACAGACCTCCTAAAATAACTTTTGCCATTGGACTTTGAATTTCATTACCTGGCAAATCGCTGGCCAGTGCCAAAGGAATTAATGCCAATCCTGCGGTTAATGCGGTCATCAAAATAGGGCTTAACCGGTCCTTTGAACCCTGAATAACCGTATCGTAAAGCGACAATCCTTCTTTTTCCAGGGTTTCATAATGGGAAACCAGCAAAATTCCGTTTCGGGTGGCAACGCCAAACAACGTGATGAAACCGATAATGGCAGGAATACTCAAAATACCACTGGTGAAATAAATACTGAATACACCACCAATTAAAGCCAGCGGAAGATTAATCAAAATAATCGAAGCTGTTTTTACCTTTTTGAATTCCTGATACAAAATCAAGAATATAATCAATAATGAAATAAGTGAAGTCAGTAACAAGGTGCTGGAGGCTTCGGCTTCGGCTTCAAATTGTCCGCCATATTCAATATGATAATCTTCAGGCAATGTTACTTTTTCATTGATGATTTTCTGAATATCAGCCACCACACTTTTTTGGTCGCGACCGGTTACATTGGCAGAAACAACGGTTTTACGTTGCACATTCTCGCGGTTAATGGTGTTGGGGCCAGAGGCACTTACAATATCAGCGACATAATACAACGGTATTTTTTTGCCGTCATAGGTGTCAATCATCGCATTTTTAATATGCTCGATTTTACCTTTGTTGGCATCATCAAAACGAACTATCAAATCAAAGGTTTTGTTGCCTTCATAAATTTCTGACACTTTTTCTCCTGCAAAAGCCACATCAACAAATTCATTAAACTGGCCAATGGTTATTCCGTATTGGTTTAAAACAGCACGTTTGGCTTTAATCTGAATTTGCGGAATTTCTACTTGTTGCTCTACACTCAAATCAACCAATCCTTCTATATTCTGGATTTCATTTCTGATTTCGTTTGAAAGCGTAAAGAGTTTATTCAGGTCATTGCCAAAAATCTTTATGGCGATATTGGCGCGTGTTCCCGAGAGCATATGGTCAATTCGGTGACCAATTGGTTGTCCGATAGTGATACTGACGCCTGAAATCCCTGCCAATTTCTCACGAACATCTGCCATAAAATCGCCCCTGCTTCTTTCTTCAAGTGTAAAAGGAGCGTCAATTTCGGCAGCATTTACGCCTTGTGCGTGTTCATCGAGTTCTGCTCTTCCTGTGCGTCGTGTAGTGATTTTTATTTCGGGTACAGAGAGCAATGCTTTTTCTACCTGCGTGCCAATCTTGTTGCTTTCTTCCAGGGATATTCCGGGCAAACTCACGGCGCTGACCACCAAGGAACCTTCGTTGAATTCAGGCAAAAAACTTCTTCCCAATTGGGTTAAAGTCAATATAGCTATTAAAAACAATACTCCTGCCATAATAAGTACTGTTTTTTTCATTTCCATGGCGCGATTCAAAGCACTGGAATAGACGCTTTGCAGGCGTTCCACCAACCAACTTTCTTTATGCTGTTTTAAAAGCATTTTGTCATTCGTTAATAAATAACTTGCCAAAACTGGTGTAAGTGTAATGGAAACAATTAAAGAGGCAAACAACGCAACAATAAATGCGATGCCAAGCGGCGCTAACAATTTGCCTTCCATTCCCGATAAAAAGAATAAGGGCAAAAATGCCACGATAATAATAAAAGTCGCATTGATAACCGAACTTCTGATTTCAAAGGAACCATCAAAAATAACAGTCATTTTGTCTTTTTGTTCCGCTTTTGGTTTGAGTGCATTTTCCTTGAGTCGTTTAAAAACGTTTTCCACATCAATAATGGCATCATCCACCAAATCTCCAATGGCAATTGCCATTCCTCCCAAACTCATTGTATTGATAGTAAAACCAAGCCACTTTAAAGTAATTATTGCCACAATTAATGAAATTGGAATAGCCAGCATTGAAATAAAGGTAGCCCTCCAATTCATCAGGAATAAGAACAAGATAATGATCACAAAAGCGGTTCCTTCCAATAAAGTTTTTTGAATATTACTGATGGAAGCATTTATAAAATCGGCCTGACGGAAAATTTTGGAATTAATTTTAACGTCTCTGGGCAAGTTCTTTTGTATGTCAGCAATGGCAGCATCAATAGTTTTGGTAAGTTCCAACGTATTGGTTGCGGGTTGCTTCATTACCGTCATAATCACCGCAGGTTCTCCATTCAAAGAGCCGTCACCAATTTTTAAAGAAGCGCCAATTTTTATTTCGGCAACATCTTCTATTTTGATTGGATTTCCATTTTGCATTTTAATGACAGATTTCCCCAAAGCTTCAATATCATTTGTCCTGCCAATACCTTTAACGATATATTCGTTGCTGTATTCGTTCATAAAACCCCCAGACGAATTGCCGTTGGCTTCTTCACTCGCTTTTAGCAATTCAGTCAAAGAAACATTGTAGTAATTCATTTTTTGGGGAGAAGCCAATATCTGATACTGTTTGTATTCTCCGCCAATAACAACTACTTGTGATACACCGCCAGTAGCTAACAATCTTGGTCGAATCGTCCAATCGGCAATAGTTCTTAAATCAATCTGGGAAGTTTTGTCTGCCGTTACGCTCACCAGCATTATTTCTCCCATAATGGAAGATTGTGGTCCCATTGTGGGATTGCCGACACCTTGTGGTAATTTATCGGCAACTGCCGTGATTTTTTCACTAACAATTTGTCGTGCTTTGTAAATGTCGGTATTCCATTCAAATTCAACCCACACGATAGAAATACCTGCGGAAGAAGAGGAACGCACACGTCTTACATTGGTTGCACCATTTACAGAAGTTTCAATAGGAAATGTAACCAGTTTTTCCACTTCTTCAGGAGCCATTCCGTGCGCTTCAGTAAGCACAACTACCGTAGGAGCCGTTAAATCCGGAAACACATCGACTTCCATTTTGGAAGCGATAACGCTGCCAAAAATCAGTAACAAAACCGATGCTATCACTACAAAAAATCGATTTTGCAGCGAAAATTTAATTATTTTATTGAGCATACGTTACAGATTAATGTTCGTGTCC
>DPCK01000060.1 GCA_003516285.1 Lutibacter sp.
GAAACGATTTATTTTTTGGCTGATGCAGCTCCTGAAATTTACACCTATAAAATAATAAATACTTTTCCACACGATAAAGATGCTTATACGCAAGGATTGGAATTTTTCAATGGATTTTTATATGAAGGAACAGGGAGAAAAGGAAGTTCTTCCATTCGGAAAGTTGAGCTAAAAACAGGAAAAATTTTACAGCAAAAAGACTTGGATCAACAATATTTTGGAGAAGGAATCACCATTTTCAACAATAAATTGTACCAGCTCACCTGGCAAAGCGGCATTGGTTTTGTGTATGATTTAAACACTTTTGAGCAGGAAAAAACATTTAATTACACCAAAAGCCGGGAAGGCTGGGGATTGACACATAACGGTGAAAAATTAATTAAAACCGACGGTACTGAATTTATCTGGTTTTTGAATCCGGAAACCCTTGTTGAGGAAAGTTATATCGAAGTTTACACCAACGAGCGAAAAGTGGAAAAACTAAACGAACTGGAATATGTAAACGGATTGATTTATGCGAATATCTGGCAACAAAACACCATTTTAATAATAAATCCAACAACAGGTAAAGTGGAAGGTGTCGCCAATTTAAATGGCTTAAAAACCACCATTGAAAAAGAACAAGCGATAGTAGATACCGATGAAGTGTTAAACGGAATAGCATTCGACAAAAACAGCAACCGTCTTTTTGTGACCGGAAAACATTGGGGTAAATTGTATGAGATTGAATTGATCAAAAAATAGGGTTCCGAAAATTATTTTTATATTTACAAAAACAACCTAAATGCGTTATAATGTAACTTTTTTATGTGCTTTAACGTTATTGGTATTTTCTTCGTGCAGAAAAGATTTTTCGGTGGAGTTGAGTTCAGGCAACCTTTCTTTTTCAAAAGATACCGTTTATTTGGATACCGTTTTTACCAATATTGGCACCAGCACTTATAATTTGAAGGTATACAACAAAAGCAATAAAAATATTTCGGTTCCTTTTATCGGACTTGGCAAAGGCGAAAATTCTTTTTACAGATTGAATGTTGACGGAATGCCGGGCAAGAATTTTGAAAATGTTGAGATTTTGGCCAAAGACAGTCTGTATATTTTTATTGAAACCACCATCGATTTTAGTCAGGTTTCCAATCCGATTTACACAGATGAAATTGTTTTTGACAGTGGCGAAAATTTACAGGAAGTGAAGTTGGTGACTTTGGTGAAAGACGCCCATTTTTTATTTCCTTCAAAAGATTCAAATGGTTTTATTGAAACAATTACTATCGGAAAAACAACTGAAGGCGAAGATTTAAAAGTAAACGGATTTTTTCTCGAAGAAAACACCACTTTCACCAACGAAAAACCTTACGTAATCTATGGTTATTGCGCAGTACCGACATCCAAAACACTTACCATTGAAGCGGGCGCAAAAATTTATTTTCACGCAAATTCGGGATTGATGATTTCAAAAAACGCCACATTAACCATCAACGGAGAATTAAACAATAAAGTCATTATTGAAGGCGACCGGCTTGAGCCGCAATTCAGAGATATTCCCGGACAATGGGGCGCAATCTGGCTGCGGGCAGGCAGTAAAAACAACAGCATAAAAAATACCATCATCAAAAATGCATCCGCAGGAATTATTTCAGATTCAATTGGTAATAACTCCGCTCCTACATTAACTATTAAAAACAGCCAGATTTACAACAGTTCCAACTTTGGCATTTTAGGTCGGGAAACCAATATTTACGGAGAAAATTTGGTGATTAACAACAGCGGACAATCGTCTTTAGCCTGCACCATTGGCGGAACTTACAATTTTGTTCATTCCACTTTCGCCAATTATTGGAGCAATAGTTTTAGGCAATACCCAAGCGTTTTAATCAACAATTATTTCTCTTACAACAAAAACAACGCACAAGTTGTTGAAAAACGTGATTTGCACGCAGCAAATTTCACCAATTGCATTATTGACGGAAACAGCAATATTGAATTGATGATCGACAAAGTTGATGGCACTGTTTTCAATTATTCCTTCAAAAATAACCTGATCAGATTTAAGGATTCTAATGATCCAATTCACTATATTGACAATATTTTTAACGGAAATCCGAATTTTAAATCGCCATTAAAAAACGAATTAATAATAGGCCAAAATTCAGAAGCCATTAAAAAAGGTAACGACGCAGGACGAATTTTAGCACCAAACGATATTTTAGGCGTTATAAGAACAATGCCTCCGGATATTGGGGCATATCAACACATAATTTTTAATTGAAATGAACCGAGCATCATAAATTTTGATACCTGAAGTAATGCTTAATGGCGAACAGCAGCTGTTCCCCTAAAAAATAAAATTTAACAGATGAAAAACATCATTATCACAGGAACAAGTCGCGGAATTGGTTTTGAATTGGCGCAATTGTTCGCGAAAAATAATTTTCAGGTGTTGGCCTTATCGAGAAATACAGCGCCATTGGAAAATCTGAAGCTGAAAAATATTACCGCAATTTCTGTGGATTTATCAACTGAAAGCGACTTAAAAAAGGTGACAGATTTTGTCAGTAAAAACTGGAAACAGGTTGATATATTGATCAATAATGCAGGAAAATTAATCAACAAACCTTTTGAAAATTTAACTTCAGAAGATTTTTTGGAAGTTTATAAAGTCAATGTTTTTGCCGTTGCCGAACTTACGCGAGTACTGACTCCCTTTTTAGCAAAAGGAAGCCACGTGGTAAATATCAGCAGCATTGGCGGCATACAGGGAAGCGTGAAATTTCCCGGATTGGCAGCTTACAGTTCCTCTAAAGGTGCTTTACTGACCTTAACCGAAGTATTGGCGGAAGAATATAAAGAACAACAAATTTCATTTAATGCTTTGGCTTTGGGAGCAGTGCAAACCGAAATGCTGGAAGAAGCATTTCCTGGCTATAAAGCTTCTGTTTCCGCTGAAGAAATGGCCGATTATATTTACAATTTCGCCATAACCGGAAACAAATTTTACAACGGAAAAATTTTGCAGGTTTCTTCAACAACGCCTTAAAACCTATGAAAATACTTTCAAAATACATTCCTGAAAATTCCACTGGATTGGTTGAAGAAATTTTAAAAAATCATCCTATTCACATCAAAATTGTAAACAACAGGGCCACAAAACATGGTGATTTTAAAAGAAAACTCAACGGTGATTTTCAAATTACGCTTAATAATACCTTAAATCAATATCAGTTTTTATTTACGCTAGTGCACGAATTGGCGCATTGGGTGACTTTCAAAAAGCACAAAAGGGTGAAGCCGCACGGCAAAGAATGGAAACAAAATTTTCAGTATTTAATGTTGCCTTTTTTGCAGCCTGCCATTTATCCGTCGCACCTGCTGCCACATTTGGCAAATTATCTTAAAAATCCGAAAGCCAGCACTGGAGCCGACGTCAATTTAACGCGCGCTTTGAACGAGTACAATGAAAAATCGGGGAAGCGTTTTGTCTTTGAGTTGGAAACCGGCAGTTTTTTTAGTTTCAACAACAAAGCTTTTAAAAAAGGGGCAAAAAGAAGAACGCGATTTGAATGCATTGAAATGGCCAGCAAAAAGGTGTATTTATTCAATTCAAACGCTGAAGTGGAAGTCCTTTCTGCACATTAAATAAAATCATTTCCAACAAAACAAATGATAATTCGTATTTTTGACCTGAAAATTTATTGAGATGAATAAGAATTATTATACCGTAATTATGGCTGGTGGCGTCGGCTCCCGATTTTGGCCTTTGAGCACAGAACAATTTCCCAAACAATTTCATGATATGTTGGGAACCGGGAGCACTT
>DPCK01000023.1:0-12279 GCA_003516285.1 Lutibacter sp.
TTGGTTTTTATTCTTTAATGTTTTTATGAACTTCGCCAACTCGTTTCCTTATTAGCGGTTGCAAATGTAATTCCTTTTATTATCCTAAAACAACTTTTTTTATCCTTTTTTTGAAGAAAAAATCAAGTGTTTGAAATCAAGCTGTTTACAGAGCACAAAAAATAAAATTGGAGTTTATTTTTATTAAAGCGGGCTACTAAAGTAGTTAATTTATTTCAATTACACAATACCTAAAATTAATTATTTACCCTTTTTCTTAGTTGTTGGCCTTGGGGCAATAATCCAGCTTGTGCCCAATTCATAATAATCAAAATCTACTTTTGATGGCTGTGATTCTAAAATTCCGGCTGTAAAAGCACGCTGTAAAACATCTTCAATTATAAAATCATTCTTGTTGTGCAAAGGATCATATTTATCTTTTAGAGACAATTTAAACATATTTGCGGTGGTGTTATACCAAAATGCTTTCCAGCCACTGCGGTAATCCTTCACCAAATCATAGGCTGTTTGCCCGGTTTGCCTGTGCATCAATTTAATTAAAATCTCTCCTTCTGTTCTTGTTAATTTTTTTAACTGGTCGGTAAATTCACCTTCCATATAATTTTGGATTACTTTGATGTATTCTTTTTTCTTTCTGTTAGACTTTATTTTTTCCAATCTTTCATTCAAAGTTTCCAGCCTGTCAGCCGCCAATTTTGCATAAGGATAGGCTTTTAATGTTTTTTTGCGATACCATATATAATAGCGACGATCATAATCTGTTTTAAATTTTAAGGTTTTCAACAAGAAAATTTCATCGAGTTCTATCAGCAACGTATCACCCTCAAAAATGGTATAGCGTTCGAGCAAAGGAATAGAATCCTTTTCTTCTTGGGCAAAGAGAAACGTACCTATAAATAGGAGAGGCAGCAACAAAAACTTTTTAGCTTTATTTTTCATCAATTAATATGCTTATCAAAAAGAGTTCCAAAATTACAACAATCAAAAAAATATTTCAATGATCTCATCCCGTTTTTTTTTTAAGTAATATGTGATATTAATTGTAGGCATAGATAACATTTTACTATCTTGCGTTTGTAAAAAATACGTATATAAATATGAGCAAATCTATATTAAATAAGAAATCAATCGACTTTTTAGAAAAATATTTAAACAATGCATCGCCTACAGGTTATGAAAGTGAGGGCCAAAAAATTTGGATGGATTATTTAAAACCTTATGTTGATACCTTTATAACAGACAGTTATGGCACGGCCGTTGGTGTTATAAATCCGGATGCGAAATTTAGGGTAGTTATTGAAGGCCACGCCGATGAAATTTCTTGGTATGTAAACTATATCACTCCTGAAGGATTAATTTATGTAATTAGAAATGGAGGAAGCGACCACCAAATTGCGCCATCTAAAATTGTAAATATTCACACAAAAAAGGGCATCGTTAAAGGCGTGTTTGGCTGGCCGGCCATTCACACAAGAGATAAAATGAAAGAGGAAGCCCCGCAAATGTTAAATATATTTATTGACACCGGCTGTAAAAAGAAAGAAGAAGTTGAGGCACTAGGCGTTCACGTAGGTTGTGTAATTACCTATCCTGATACTTTTTTTATATTAAACAAAAATAATTTTGTTTGCAGGGCACTCGACAATAGAATGGGCGGATTTATGATTGCCGAAGTGGCTCGTTTGCTAAAAGAAAATAAAAAAACATTGCCTTTTGGGCTGTATATCACAAACTCTGTTCAGGAGGAAATTGGATTGCGTGGCGCTGAAATGATTACCCAAACCATCAAACCAAATATTGCAATTATTACCGATGTTTGTCACGACACCTCTACNNCCCGCCATTCAGCATAATTTGCGTGAATTAATTGTGAACACGGCTATTGAGAAAAAAATTCCGTTTCAAAGAATGGCTTCTTCAGGATGTACAGGCACGGACACCGATGCATTTGCCTATAGCAATGGTGGCGTTCCTTCAGCCTTAATTTCACTGGCGTTGCGCTATATGCATACAACGGTAGAAATGGTTCACAAAGACGATGTTGAAAATGTTATTAAGTTAATTTATGAATCATTACTCAATATTAAAGAAGGAGAAACATTCAGTTATTTTAAATAGATGACAGTAATTGGAGGTTTATTGGCAATTGGAAGACTGTTTATATTTATATTGGTTGCCGTTTTCTTCTTTTGTTTATTGCTGGTAATAAGTACATTTTATAAAAGCAAAGAAAAAAAATTGGAACGCGGTATTTTGCTCAGGCGTTTTGCCATTAGGATTTTGCACCCCATTTTAGGGTCGAAAATTACAGTATACGGCAAAGAACCGATTTCTTCGGGCTTAATTGTTTCCAATCACAGAAGTTATTTTGACGCTATGGTTATTTTAAAAAACATTTTGGCTTCTCCTGTTGGAAAAAAAGAAGTCGAATCTTGGCCATTAATTGGAAGTGTTACAAAAACAACAGGTGTAATATTCGTGAATAGAGAAGAAAAAACGAGCAGGACGCAAACGTTAAAAGAAGTTCGAGCGGTTTTAGAAAATGGTTTTTCTATATTTATTGCGCCTGAAGGCACGACTCATATCAAGCCAACCACCATTGATTTTAGACCCGGAACATTTGTTTTAGCTGCAGAATTAGGTGTCCCTGTGATGCCAGTAGCCATCGATTATAAAAATCTTGATGATGCTTGGATTGGCAACGACACTTTTATTCCGCATTTTTTAAAATGTTTCAGCAAATGGAGAACTGAAATTAAGGTAAGTTATTTAGAACCAATCATTTCTAACAATGTGGAAGAATTAATTTCTGTATCAAAAAGCCAAATTGACCAGGAATTAATTCGGTTTAGAAAAGATTGGAATTCAACAGATTAATGAGTTTATTTTGTAACATATCATAAGAATAATGAAAAATACCATTTCTGAAAGAATTTTTGATTTTTTAAAAAATTATCCACCCTTCAATTTAATTTCCAACGCAACTTTAATGGAAGTTTCTCAAAATGTGGAAATTCAATATGTTGAAAAAGATCAAATAATTTTCAGCCAAAATGACAGTCCGCACGAGCATTTTTACATTATTTATCAGGGATCAGTGCGGCTTTACCGATTTGTGGAAAATGAAAAACTTATGCTAGATATTTGCGATGAAGGTGATTTATTTGGTTTAAGGCCGCTGATTATGAAAGAGAATTATGTGATGGGCGCTTCCGCAAATGAAGAAACCATTTTATACGGAATTCCAATTGCATTATTTCACGACATTGTTTTAAACTACCCTAAAGTAAGCCAGTTTTTAATCGCCAGTTTTGCCACGAATACGCGCGAACCTTTTTCTGAAAAGCACAAGGGTAAATTGTTTGCCAATGTTTCCGCGATTCAAAAAATTGAAAATAGTTTTTCTGAAATTCAATCTGCAAATTATAATAAAAATCCAATTACTTGTTCACCGGAAACAACTGTGCAAACAGCTTGTATCATTATGACAAAAAATATCATTAATTCTATTATTGTTACAGAAAATGACATCCCAATTGGGATTATTACCGATAAAGACATCAAAACCAAAATAGGAACAGGTTTGTACAAAATCACCCATAAAGTGAGTGAAATTATGAACAGCCCAGTGGTCACTTTTCATCAAAACATTTCGGTCGCCGAAGCTCAAATAAAGCTTTTGAAGCACAAAGTTTCCCATTTATGCATTACCAAAGATGGCACCAATAAAACAGAACTTGTTGGTATTTTAACCCAGCAAGATTTGATCTTAACGCAGGGCAACAGTCCGTCGTTGCTTATCAAAGAAATTAAAAATGCCAAGGATGCCGAAACGTTGAAACATATAAGAACGAAGGCATCTGAATTAACAAAAGGATATCTTGAGCAGGAAATCCCCATTTATTTTGTGACAAAAGTAATCTCTGAAATAAACACCGCCATCACAAAAAAAGCAATCAGATTGTCTGTTTCGGAAATCGGAAAAGAACCTCCCACAAAGTTTTCGTGGCTGGCATTGGGAAGCCAAGGGCGAAAAGAGCAATTGTTGATGACCGACCAGGACAATGCATTGGTATTTGAAAACGTTGCTCCAGCAGAATACAATAGAGTGAAAAATTATTTTTTGCAATTGGCTGAAAAAGTGACCGAAAAACTACATATTGTTGGTTTCGACTATTGTCCGGCAAATATTATGGCCAGCAATCCGAAATGGTGTATTTCTTTGGAAGAATGGGAACAGCAATTTGAAGAATGGATCACCGACCCAATTCCGGAAAAAATATTGTTAAGTATTATCTTTTTTGATTTTGAGTTGATTTATGGCGATGAATCGCTCTACAACAAAATGGCCGAAAGCGTATTTAAAACTATTGAAAAAAATCAGATTTTTTTGGGCTTTTTAGGAAAGGTTACCTTAGACAATCCGCCTCCTCTAGGCTTTTTTAAACAATTCTTGGTTGAAGATAATGGAGAAAACAAGGATAGCTTCGACATCAAAAGCAGGGCAATCAGGCCTTTGGTTGACGCCGCCAGAATTTTATCTTTGCATCATAACTTAAGGGTGAACAATACTATTTCGCGCTATGAAAAATTGATGGAAGTTGAACCACAAAACAGCGATTTATTTGAATCGTGCGCCAACGCTTTTAAAATTCTGCTGCAATTTAGAACTTCACAGGGTTTGGCTAATAACGACAGCGGAAAATTTGTGGAAATCAACAATTTAAATAAAGCCGACAGGCTAAAATTAAAAAGTTGTTTTAAACCCATTAAAAATGTGCAGGAAACCATAAAATTGCGTTTTAAAACCTCTCAAATTCCACATATATGATTCATTTTTTCAAAAAAAAGCGCTTTCCTAAATTTTGGTCAACCCATATTGAAAAGGTACAAAATAGCCAGAAATATGCGAATTTTGAAGACATCCGATTTGTGGCGCTTGATACCGAAACAACAGGATTTGACTATGAAAATGACCGAATCCTTTGCATTGGCGCTGTCGCCATCAAAAACAATAAAATATTGGTTTCCGATGCTATTGAAATCTACGTGAAACAGGACGTTTTCAATAAAGAAACCGTAAAAATCCACGGCATCAGAAAAGATGGTAATGAGGTTAAATTCAGCGAAGAAGAAGCCATTATTAAATTTATTGATTATTTAGATGATGCTGTTATTGTGGCGCATCATACTGCTTTCGACGTAAATATGATCAATATGGCATTGAAACGTTTAAAAGTTGGCTCTTTGGAATCTAAACAGCTGGACACCAATTATATCCATAAAAAAATAGCAAAAACAGATACCTATAAAAAAATATTCAGTCTGGAGGAATTATGCGAAATATACAATGTTAAAATGCACGATCGGCATACAGCTTCAGGTGATGCATTAATTACTGCCTATTTATTCCTGAAACAAACAGCCAAATACAAAAAAAACAACGCGCTTAACTTATTCGATTTAATAAATACCAACTACCATTTACTCAAATAAAAATACTTTTATAAAACCATAAAATTTTGTAGCTTTCGTCATTAACATTGTTACTCATTTTATGTAACGAGCCATAACAAATTTTGATACACAGCAGAATGATTAATGGCGACTGCATCTGTACCAATAAAAAATAAATAATAAACAGATGAAAAATACAATTGCCGAACGCATTTACGATTTCCTTAAAAACTTCCCTCCTTTTGATGTTTTAGAGAAGGAACAGCTTTTTAAAATAGCTTCCAATGTGAAAGTTACCTATATTGAAAAAGACAATTTTGTTTTTAAGCAAGAGGAAAATCCGCACGAACATTTTTATGTGGTAAAAGATGGTGCTATTGGTTTGTTCAGGAATATAGATAATGAGCAAATTTTGGTTGATATTTGCGATGAAGGCGATATTTTTGGACTTCGGCCATTGATACAAAACGATTTGTATTTAATGAGCGCCAAAGCCAATGAAGAGTCAGTTTTATATGCCGTTTCAGTAGAAATTTTGAAAGAAATCATTGAAACCAATCACAAAGTAAAAAAGTTTTTAATTGCAAGTTTTTCCTCTAATATTAAAACGCCGTATGCAAAAGGCACAAACGGACAATTATTTGCAAATATAGAAATGTTGCAAACTTCAAACAGCAGTTTTACGGAAATTCAAAGTGCCGAATTCAGCAAGAATCCTGTGACTACCTTGAAAACTTCCACTATTAAAGAAGCGGCTAAAATAATGAGCGAAAAACGGGTCGGTTCCATTTTAATTGTGGAAAACAAAAATCCGATTGGCATTATAACCGATAAAGACTTGCGCCAAAAAATTGCCACAGGATTATTTTCAATTGATGAAAATGTTACCGCAATTATGTCATCTCCCGTTAAAACTTTTAAACAAAAAATTACGGTGGCTGAAGCGCAAATTGCGATGATCAAAAACAAAATAACGCATTTGTGCATCACCATAGACGGTACCAATAAAACCGAATTAATTGGTGTTTTGTCGGAACACGACATTGTTGTTTTGCACGGAAACAATCCATCATTGCTCATCAAAAAAGTATATCGGGCCAAAGATGTTAATTCATTAAAATATATAAGAGAGAAAACGTCAAATTTACTTCAAGGATATATGGAACAAAATATCCCTATTACCTTTATCTCAAAAATTATTTCTGAAATAAATGAAGCCATCACCATAAAAGCCATCGAACTTTCTCTTGAAGAAATGGACAAACAGCCACCTGTAAGATTTGGATGGCTGGCTTTGGGAAGCCAAGGCCGAAAAGAACAATTGCTGATGACAGATCAAGATAACGCATTGGTTTTTGAAGATGTTCCGCCAGAAAAATACCAGCCTACAAAACAATATTTTTTACAGCTTGCCAAAAAAGTGACCGAAAAATTGAACGATGTTGGCTTTGAATATTGCCCGGCAGATATGATGGCGAGCAATCCAAAATGGTGCTTGTCTTTATCCGAATGGAAAAATCAGTTTGATGCTTGGATTAGAACGCCCACTGAAGATGCTATGATGATGTGTACCATATTTTTTGACTATGACTTGGTTTATGGAGATAAAAAGTTGGTAAATGAAATGTCCGACAGCATATATGAATCCATAAATTCTTTCGAGATATTTCTAAATTTCATGGGAAGAAATGCGCTCAGAAATCCGCCGCCAATTGGATTTTTTAGACAATTTTTGGTAGAGGATGACGGTAAGCACAAAGATCAATTCGACATAAAAAGCAGAGCTTTAATGCCTTTGGTGGATGCCGCCAGATTGCTTACGCTTTCCCATAGTATTAAAGACAAAAATAATACCGTTTCCAGATTTAAAAAATTAATAAAAGCCGAGCCTAAAAATCAGGATTTATATTTATCGTGCATCGATTCCTTTAATATTTTGTTGCAATTTCGCACGCAACAAGGATTAACAAATAATGATTCTGGAAGGTATGTGGATCTTAATAAACTTAGCAAATCAGAAAAATTAAGTTTAAAAGGATGTTTTAAACCTATTAGAGATGTTCAAGATTTGTTGAATATTAGGTATAACTTAGCCCAAATGATGTGATGTTTTCCTGGTTCAAATATAAAAATTTCCCGATTTTTTGGAAGGAATATTCAAAAAAATTCAAACAAAAACAACCAAATAGTATTGAAAATACACGATTTGTTATTTTTGATACTGAAACTACCGGTTTGGATATAATAAGTGACAGAATATTATCGATTGGCGCCATTGGCATTTTCAATCACAATATTGATGTTGCCGACAGTATTGAAATCTATTTAAAACAAGATCAATTTAAAGCAGAAACTGTGGAAATTCACGGAATTTTAAAGGAAGGAAAACTTACAAAGCTTAGTGAAGCAAAAGCATTGGAATATTTTATTGTTTATATAGAAAACGCTGTTTTGGTGGCGCACCATACTGGTTTTGACATTGAAATGATCAACGCAGCCCTAAAAAGAATGGGGTTGCCCAAATTAAAAAACAAAACCATTGATACCGGTATTTTATATAAAAAACTGGAAGGTAAAAAGGATGCTCATTTTAATTTAGATGTGTTGTCCAAAGAATTCAACATTCCAAAACACGACCGTCATACAGCAGCCGGAGACGCATTTATTACCGCGTTGCTTTTTTTAAAAATTGTGTCAAAATTGAAAAAGGAACGCAACTTGCATTATTCGGATTTGTTTAGGGTTTCGGGCAAAGAAGGTTTAATGTAGAAAAACGCCCTCAAAAAATTTGAGAGCGTTTTTCACTTTAGGGTTCAGCAATTTATTTAACCAATGATCCTTCCATAATCGCCTCAACGACTTCCGGATTTAATAAAGTGGTAATGTCGCCCATATTTGAGGTTTCATTTTCCGCAATTTTACGTAAAATACGTCTCATAATTTTTCCTGAACGCGTTTTTGGCAATCCCGGCACAAATTGAATTTTGTCCAATTTTGCGATCGGCCCAATGGTACGTCCAATTAAATCATTGATTTCTTTTCGCAAAGCATCTGGATTTTCAGGAATTTCATAGACAATTACGTAAGCATACAACGCGTTTCCTTTAATATTATGTGGGAATCCAACAATGGCAGATTCCACCACATTGTTATGCTCGTTAATGATATTTTCAATTGGTGCAGTTCCTAAATTATGTCCGGAAACAATCACCACATCATCTACCCTGCCCGTAATTCTGTAATTTCCTTCCAAATCCCTAAAAGCACCATCACCCGTAAAATATTTTCCCGGAAATGCGGAGAAATAAGTTTCTTTATACCGTTTATGATCACCATAAATAGTACGTGCCATAGAAGGCCAAGGATATTTTATGCACAATCTTCCTTCGGATGGATTTGTATTTTGCTCATTTCCAAGTTCATCAACCAAACAAGGCTGCACACCCGGCATTGGCCGTGTTGCAAAAGTAGGTTTTGCAGGCGTTACGCCAGCCAATGGAGAAATCATAATACTTCCGGTTTCAGTTTGCCACCAAGTATCAACAATCGGTGATCTTTGTTTGCCAATTTTTTCATCATACCAGTGCCAAGCCTCTTCATTGATCGGTTCTCCAACGGTTCCCAAAACTTTAATGGAACTTAAATCGTTTCTTTGAGTCATTTCATTTCCTTGGGCTGCCAATGCCCTGATGGCAGTTGGCGCCGTGTAGAATTGGTTCACTTTATGTTTCTCAACAATTTGCCAGAAACGACTGTAATCTGGATATGAAGGAATTCCTTCAAACATTAAAGTGGTTGCACCAACCGCTAAAGGTCCGTAAACAATATAGGAGTGACCGGTGATCCAGCCAACATCAGCCGTACAGAAATAAACATCGCCGTGTTCATACTGAAATACATTTTTAAAACTATGGGCTGTTTGCACCATATAACCAGCGCAAGTATGCACCATTCCTTTTGGTTTTCCTGTTGATCCGGATGTGTACAAAATAAACAGCATATCTTCGGCATCCATAACTTCTGCCGGACAATAAGTCTCCGCTTTCTCCAATTCTTCGTGCCACCATAAATCACGACCTGCTTTCATCGTAACTTTACCATTTACTCTATTTAATACAATTGAGGTCTCAATAGTTGGACAAGTTTCCAATGCCTCATCAACAATAGATTTGAAATCAACTGCTTTATTTCCTCTAAAAACGCCATCGGAGGTAAGTAACATTTTACATTCAGCATCGTTAATTCTTGTGGAAAGTGCCACTGATGAAAATCCGGCGAATACTACGGAATGCACGGCACCAATTCTTGCGCAGGCCAATACGGAAATGGCCAATTCGGGCACCATTGGCATATAAATACAAACCTTGTCGCCCTTAACTACCCCATTGCTTTTAAGCACATTGGCAAATTTACAGACTTCCGTATGCAATTCGTTATAGGTCAATATTCTATTTGCTTCATCCGGATCGTTGGCCTCCCAAATAATGGCAACATCATCACCTCTTTTTTCCAAATGACGGTCCAAACAGTTTTCGGTAATATTTAATTTAGCGCCTTTAAACCATTCAAATTTTGGGGTTTCCCAATTGTATTCCACAACTTTATCCCATTTTTTACGCCAGGTAAAAGTATCGGCTATTTGCGCCCAATAACCTTCGGGATCATTTACGCTGTGTTGGTAAGATTTGTAATATTTTATAAACGAATCGATGCGTAAATCGGCCAACGTTTGTTTTTCCTCTTCTGTGGCGTGTTCAAAAATTCCAATTTTGAAAAGTTTGAACTCGTGGATGATTTCTTCGATAATTTCAGGATCGTCAATGGTTGAAGGAATGGTATATTCAACTCCATCAGCCATATTTCGCAATAATTTACGAAGAATTTTCCCTGAACGCGTTTTTGGCAAACGCTTCACCACCAATACTCTTTTTAATGAAACAACAGGCCCAATAATTCTTCTGACTTCCTGAACAATATTGTGTTCCAACTCAAAACTCGAAACATAATCGCCCGATTTTATCACCACCAATGCCAAAGGAACTTGTCCTTTTAAAGCATCTTCAATACCAAATACGGCACATTCGGCAACCGACTTATTTGAAGAAACAATTTCTTCCATTTCCGCAGTTGACAATCGGTGACCTGCAACATTAATCACATCATCTACCCGGCCAGTAATAAAAACATAGCCATCTTCATCAACATAACCGCCATCGCCGGAGAAATAATATCCATCGAATCGCTTTAAATAGCCTTCTATAAAACGCTCTGTATTTCCCCAAATATTAAGCATATTTCCAGGAGGCAACGGCAATTTAATGGCAACCAATCCTTCTTCATTTGCACCGACTTGCTTTCCTTCATTATTTAAAATTTGAAGATCATAACCGCCAACTGGTTTTGTGGCTGATCCTGGTTTTACCGGCAAAGCTTCCAATCCCATCATATTTGATACCATTGGCCAACCAGATTCTGTTTGCCACCAATGATCGATCACAGGAATTTTTAACTGGTCTTCCAACCAATGTAAGGTTGCAGCATCGCAGCGTTCCCCTGCCAAAAATTGGTATTTCAAACAACTTAAATCGTACATTTTTAACAATTCACCATCTGGATCTTCTTTTTTTATTGCCCTGATGGCAGTTGGTGCGGTAAACATCACCTTTACGTTATTTTCGCTGATGATTCTCCAAAATGTACTTGCATCTGGTGTTTTTACAGGTTTTCCTTCAAAAATAATGGTGGTGTTTCTATTGATAAGCGGTGCATAAACAATATAACTATGGCCAACTACCCAACCAACATCCGATGCTGCCCAAAAAGTATCCCCTTCTTCAACACCATAAATATATTTCATCGAATATTTCAACGCCGTTGCATAACCGCCCGTATCGCGTAAAATACCTTTTGGTTTTCCTGTGGTGCCGGAAGTGTATAAAATATATAAAGGATCATTGGAATCCATCTCAACGCACTCAACCGGTTCAGATGCTTTAACCAACTTTTTATAGCTTACATAAGTTTCAGTTTTCGGATTTATGGCACCCAAATTGCGTTGGTAAACAATGATTTTTTCAACTTTATGGGTAGCTTTTTCCACTGCTTCATCTACCAAAGGTTTATAGGCAATCAATCGGTCAACTTCCATTCCCGAAGTGGCGGTAATAATCACTTTTGGTTTACAGTCGTCTATTCTAATAGCCAGCTCGTGAGGCGCGAAACCGCCAAAAACAACCGAATGTATCGCACCAATACGCGCACAAGCCAACATACTGAAAGCCGCGTGCGGAATCATTGGCATATAAATAATAACCGTATCGCCTTTTTTTACGCCCAAATCACGAAGTCCGCCCGCCAAACGGGAAACCTGTCTTTTTACTTCGTTATAAGAGTAGTTTACGCGTTGTTGCGTAACGGGAGAATCATAAACAATGGCCGTTTGTTCTCCATAACCGGCATCAACGTGTTTGTCAACCGCCAGATAGCAAATATTTAATTTTCCGTCTTCAAACCAACGATCAAAACCGTTTTCATCTTTAGATAATATGGTCGTTGGTTTTTTAAACCACTTTATATTATTGGCTTGTTCTCCCCAAAACGCTTCCGGGTTTTCAATACTGTTGTTGTAATGTTTTTGATAGCTCATAATTACTTGTTTTTTTTGTTAAACAATCCAAACCAAACTGGATTTAAAAATTTTATTTTAATCAGTGCCCATAAAATCAATAAGGTAAACACGCCCATAAAAAGGGAACTTAAAGCACCAATTTGAAATAATGATTCGATATATATTCTGCCAAATATGGTAATGATGACATAAAT
>DPCK01000023.1:12351-12507 GCA_003516285.1 Lutibacter sp.
GCTTCTTCTCCATCACGGGCAATATACACCTGAAAATCTTCTTTTTTGAAGATATATTCCAGCGACATCACTATATTGGGTTCATCATCAACTATTAATATCTTTTTCATCTCAGTTCCTGTTTAATGGTAAAGTAAAAGTCAATTTGGCTCCTTG
>DPCK01000118.1 GCA_003516285.1 Lutibacter sp.
TTGCTATGAAAAAGAAAAAGTGTTGTTAGATTTTTCTCCAACAACTATTCAAATATAAATTATATTTAAAATATTATAAAATTTTTTAACATTTAATTTTTTATGAAAACATATCTTTTACTTTTTCAAAAAATGATTTGTCTAATTTTGAAGGATTGGGTTTGAAATTTTCATCTTTTTTATTGGCTTCAAAAAACGCTTCTTGTTCCGTTGAAAGCGTTTGGGGGGTCCACACATTGATATGGATCAACAAATCGCCATTTCCATAATTGTCTATGCTTGGCAATCCTTTTCCACGCAAACGCAAAATTTTTCCGGATTGTGTTCCCGGTTCAATTTTAATTTTTACTTTTCCTGTAACGGTATCAATATTTTTTGAAATTCCCAATACGGCTTCAGAAAAATTAATATACAAATCGAAGTGTAAATTTGTTCCTTCTCTTTTTAAGGTTTCGTGGGCAATTTCTTCAATGACCACAATTAAATCTCCATCAATCGCATTATTCCCTGGAGCCGCATTTCCTTTTCCATTTACTTTTAACTGAACTCCTTCCGTAACACCGGCTGGAATTTTTATAGAAACCGTTTCCTCTTTAAGCTCTAAACCGTCACTGTCAGCATTTTTAGGTCTTTTATCTAATATTTCACCTGCTCCGTGACAAGTCGGGCAAGTGGATGCAGATTGCATACGTCCTAAAATGGTATTGGTTACACGCATCACCTGACCGGCTCCGTTGCAAGTGGTACAAGTTTTATAGGTAGCACCTTCGGCCATCACTTTTCTGCGAACTTTTACCTTTTTTTCTACGCCGTTTGCAATTTCCTCTAAATTTAATTTTACTCTTATACGCAAGTTACTTCCTTTAACACGCGCTCTTCCCCGACTTCCGCCGCCAAAACCACCGCCAAAACTTCCACCGCCAAAACCGCCACCAAAAATATCTCCAAACTGGCTGAAAATATCTTCCATATTCATTCCGCCACCGCTGTATCCTCCACCGCCATTCTCGAATGCGGAATGTCCGTATTGGTCGTAACGCGCTTTTTTATTTGGGTCACTTAAAATTTCGTATGCCTCTGCAGCCTTTTTAAATNNTATTTCGTAATAATCTTGCTTCATTTTTTTATTTATTGTCCTATTACAACTCTTGGAAATCTGATCACTTTTTCACCTAATTTGTATCCTTGCTCAAGGACATCAATAATTTTTCCTTTTAAATCATCGCTTGGTGCAGGAATTTGAGTAATGGCTTCGTGCAATTCAACATCAAAAATATCGCCTGCATTTACATCAATAACACTTAAGCCTTTTTGGGCTAATGAGTTGCGTAATTTATTGTTAATTAGCTCTATTCCTTTTAAAAGTTCATTATTTTCATCGCTGGCTTTTTTAATTTCATTTAAGGCCCTGTCAAAATCATCCAAAATGGGCAATAAAACTGTCATTAATTCCTCATTGGCAGTTTTAAATAACTCAATTCGCTCACGTGAAGTGCGTTTTTTATAGTTTTCAAACTCAGCGAATAATCTTAAAAATTTATCTTTTTCCTGAATAAGATCTAGTTTCAACTGCTCCTCAACACTAACTTCCTGAGTTTCTTGCTGATTAACTTCTTGTTCATTTATTTCTTTTGGTTCCTTATTGTCTTTCTTTTTACCCATAATTTTTGCATAAAATAATTATCCTTTATTCGCTTGCAAAAGTATTGCCATTTTTTGAGATATGCCAATATGACACTTGATAATTAAAAAGACGGAAGTCAGAAGACGAGAGATCAATCCCTATTGCTATCGGGACGGAAGTTATAAGTTTGTATCAGAAATAAAGGTCACTGAGCTCAGTCGAAGTGAAACAATTAAACGTCTAAACAGATCAACAATTTAATCAACCCTAATTATTTTAGCGCCGATGGCTTGTAAACGTTCGTCAATATTTTGGTAACCTCTGTCTATTTGCTCAATGTTTTGGATGGTGCTGGTTCCTTCTGCAGAAAGCGCGGCAATCAATAACGAAATTCCCGCTCTAATATCAGGTGAAGCCATAGTGGTGGCTTTTAAGCTCGATTCGTGGTTCATTCCTATAACGGTAGCTCTGTGCGGATCGCAAAGAATGACTTTAGCGCCCATATCTATCAATTTGTCAACAAAGAACAAACGGCTCTCAAACATTTTTTGATGAATGAGCACGCTTCCTTTTGCCTGTGTGGCAACAACTAAAATAATGCTCAATAAATCGGGGGTAAAACCAGGCCAAGGCGCATCTGAAATTGTTAAAATTGATCCGTCAATATAATTTTGAATTTCATAATTGTCTTGTTCCGGTATAAAAATATCGTCGCCTCTTTTTTCTAAATTGATTCCCAGTTTCTGAAAAACACGCGGTATCACACCCAAATCGTTCCAACTCACATCTTTAATGGTGATGGAAGATCTTGTCATAGCCGCCATCCCAATCCAGCTGCCAATCTCAATCATATCGGGTAAAATGCGATGAGAGCAACCTCCTAATTTTATAACGCCTTTTATGTGTAATAGATTTGAGCCTATGCCTTCAATTTTTGCGCCCATACTGTTCAACATTTTACACAATTGCTGAATATATGGTTCACAAGCGGCATTGTAAATTGTGGTAATTCCTTTTGCCATAACGGCCGCCATCACAATATTTGCGGTTCCGGTTACAGAAGCTTCATCCAACAACATATCGGTTCCAATAAGATGTTTTGCTTCCACTCCGTAAAAACGCTCATCTTTATTGTACCTGAAAGTGGCGCCTAATTGAATAAATCCTTCAAAATGCGTATCCAATCTGCGTCTTCCAATTTTATCGCCTCCCGGACGCGGAATATATCCTTTTCCAAAACGCGCCAATAACGGACCAACAATCATAATTGAACCACGTAAAGAACTTCCTTCAACTTTGAATTTTTCTGATTCCAAGTATTCTAAATCCAATTCATCCGCTTGAAAAGAATACGTATCCGGACTCATTTTATCCACTTTTACGCCTAATTCGCTTAATATATAGATCAATTTGTTAACATCTCTAATATCGGGAATGTTGCTGATAATCACTTTTTCAGGTGTAAGCAAAACTGCGCATATTACCTGAAGTGCTTCATTTTTTGCGCCTTGAGGTGTGATGCTTCCGCTTAATTTATGGCCTCCTTCTATAATAAATGTTCCCATTATATTGGTTGATGAATTGGTTTATTGTTTCTTTTTCAATATTTTAACTTTTCCAGTCGGCTTTCTTTTCTTCATCAATTCTTTAACTTCCGACAACGATTCATTTTTACCTTCCAAATCAATTTTTCCTTTTGATAAATCGAGTAAATGATTGTATATAATATGATCGTCAACCGTATCTTTATTCCAGTTTAAATAACATTTTTTCATATGATTGGCAATGGCAAAATACAAAGCTTCGCGCGCTTCACCTTCTTCCCAAGTTAAGGCCACATCAATCATTGTTTGAATATTATTGCCATAAAATCGGTATTTTGAATCGTATTTTGGATAGGCCAAACTTTCTGGTTTTGCGGCCAATTCTTCTCTTTCAGGCTTTGGATAAGGAGATTCAGCTTCCAATTTAAAATCGGACATAATAAACAGCTGATCCCATAATTTGTGTTTAAAATCAGGCACATCACGTAAATGCGGCTGTAAATTTCCCATCACATCAACAATGGCTCTTGCCATTCTGTTGCGTTCTTCATCATCTTCTATGGCCACACAATTGTCTATTAATTTTTGGACGTGTCTGCCATATTCCGGAATAATTAAATGGGGTCTTTCTGAATTGTATTCTAAATCAAATTCCATAAGTCTGTTCTTTCTATAATATTTTTTGCAAATTACAATATAAAAATTGGTTTTACAATGTGTATTTATCCTATAATTACAAGCTTTGCGAATTGTAACAATAATTTTTTAACGCCATCTGAAGCAAATCTTATCTCAGCTTTTTGGTTCGCGCCGAAACCATCTAAAGCAATCACTTCACCTTTGCCAAACTTTGCGTGTTCAACTATGGTTCCAACAATAATATTGTCGTCAAATAAATTTGCGGATGAAGCCATAGAGGCATCCACTTTTTTAAAGTTTTTTGGACTTGACAATTCAATTGGTGGCTGCATTGCTTTTTTTACCGGAGTTCGCTGAATCGGTTTTTTAAAGCGGATTCTGTCTTGCGGAATGTCATCAAAAATATCTCCATCAATAAAGGAATTCTGTTTTGGCGGTCGCATTTTTGGTGTTAAATGTTCTAAAAAAACTTCGTCAATTTCTTCTAAAAACCGACTTGGTTCGCAGTCTACCAATTTTCCCCAACGGTATCTTGTTTGCGCATACGTTAAATATGCTTGTTTTTCGGCCCGTGTTAATGCAACATAAAATAAACGGCGTTCTTCTTCCAGTTCGCTTCGGGTATTCATACTCATTGCCGAAGGAAATAAATTTTCTTCCAAACCAACTATGTATACAAAAGGAAATTCCAATCCTTTTGCCAAATGGATTGTCATAAGAGAAACGCGCGGCTTATCATCTTTATTTTTGGTGTCTAAATCTGTCGCCAAAGCCACGTCTTCCAAGAAAAAAGCCAGGGAATCATCCGCTTCATTTTCTTTTTGTTCTTCTATAAAATCTTTTAATCCGTTTAGTAATTCCTGGATATTTTCAACTCTGCTCACACCTTCTGGCGTGCCTTCACTTTCCAAATCTTGAATTAACCTTGTTTTTTGCACCACAAATTCTGCAATCTCAAACGCATTTTTAGTTTGTGATTCAATCTGAAAATGCTGCATCATCGTCACAAAATTCAACAGCTTTGTTTTGATGCCCGAATTAAGGTTTAAGTCGAAAGTGTTGAGATTCAGCAACAGCTCAAAAATTGATATTTTATAGTGATTTGCCGCTACCGAAAGTTTGTCAATGGTAGTATCCCCAATGCCTCGGGCCGGATAATTAATGATTCTTTTAAGTGCTTCCTCATCGGTTGGATTCACCAATAACCTCAAATACGCCAATGCATCTTTAATTTCTTTACGTTGGTAAAACGACAAGCCGCCGTAAATTCTATAGGCGATATCTTTTTTACGCAGCGCATCTTCCAAAGCACGCGATTGTGCATTTGTGCGATACAAAATGGCGAAATCAGAATTTTTCATCTGCAAATTCATCGCATTGTCGAAAATTGAATTTGCGATAAACCTTCCTTCTTCTGCTTCCGTAAAAGTACGCATTACTTTTATTTTTGCGCCTTCGCCGTTATCGGTCCAAATTTGTTTGTCGAGTTTGGTTTTATTTTTTTCAATGACGCTGTTTGCGGCTTCAACAATATTTTTTGTGGAACGGTAATTTTGCTCCAATTTAAAAATCGCCACATTATCGTAATCTCGTTGAAAATTCATAATGTTTTTAATATTTGCGCCACGAAAAGCATAAATACTTTGCGAATCGTCGCCCACCACACAAATATTCTGAAACCTGTCGGCCAAAGCTTTTACAATTAAATATTGCGAATGGTTTGTATCCTGATACTCATCGACCAAAATATACCTAAATCTGTCTTGATATTTTGCCAAAACCACTGGAAAACGAGTCAATAATTCATTGGTTCTCAGCAATAAATCATCAAAATCCATAGCGCCTGCCTTAAAACACCGATCCACATATTCTTGATAAATTTTACCCATTTCCGGACGTTGGGTCATTTTATCGGCTTCCAATAAATCGGGGTCATTGTAATACGCTTTTACAGTAATTAAACTGTTTTTGAAAGAGGAAATCCGACCCAACACCTGTTTTGGTTTGTAGCGGTCTTTATCCAGTTCCATTTCTTTGATAATAGACGAAAGCAATCTTACGGAATCCTGCGTATCGTAAATGGTAAAATTAGATGGAAAACCCAATCTGTCTGCTTCAGAACGTAAAATTCGCGCAAATACGGAGTGAAATGTGCCCATCCATAAATTTTTGGCTTCAGAAACGCCCACAACCGTTGCAATACGATTTTTCATTTCACGTGCTGCTTTGTTGGTAAATGTCAACGCTAAAATATTGAAAGGATCAACATTTTGATTCATTAAATGCGCTATTCTATAAGTTAAAACACGTGTTTTTCCTGATCCTGCACCGGCAATAATGATCATTGCGCCTTCTTTGTGCAATACGGCGGCTTTTTGCGATTCGTTAAGATTTTCTAAGTAGTTGGTCACGGGAATTCTTTAAAAATCAAAAGTACTACTCCAAATTTAGTTTGGCAATAAATTTATCACAATGTTTTTTTTATAATCCTTTCTTTGTGAAATTGATTCACAAAAACTACCAACAAGCCGAAAACCATCAAAAAACTAAAAATTAACAAAATCAAACTATAATTTTTAATGGCGCTAAACTGTAAAAGAAACAAGAATCCCTGCAAAAACAAAAGCGCTTCTGTGATAAAAACTCCTGACAAAAACAGCAATATTCCAACTTTTGAAGTTGGTTTGTGAAGGTTTATTTTACCCAGTTGGTCCAAAATCAAAAATAACAATACACTCAAAAATCCCAAAGTAAATAAATGTAAATAACCGATGATAAAAAATGGTTTTAGCGCAAGGGATTTTTCAACAATATAAGGAAATGCCGATAAAATTTGGCTTATAATTTTTATAATGTATGAAATCACGGCAAATTTAAGCAACCATTTTGAAGTAAAATTCCAACTAATCTGCGAAAATGCCTGCTGCAATATTTTAAACAAAAATACCAGTGAAACGAATTGCAACACTGAAGCCACAAATCCAACGATATTAAATAATAAAAAATCGGTGCTCCATAAAACTGATAAAGTGTAAGCCGGAATACAAGCAATATTTAAAAAGAAGAAAAAACTCTTTTGCAGTTTTTCTGAAATGATCATTTGCTGAGTTTCGAAAATTTTAAACAGCAATCCGAACAAGGCAAAAACGAAAAATCCATTATATAAAAAGTGCAAATAAAAATAGACCGTGTTGTAATATAAATCGGTTTTTCCTTGGTTTACAATGACATAAGCCAAAAACCAAGTGGCCAAACTGGACAATAAATAATAATAAATTCCGTATCTGATTAATTTGGCTGAAGTATTATTTCCCTGTAAATCTTTTAAAATTCTGAAGGACAAAACGTAAGAAGTCAGCCCAAAAACAGCGAGCAACACAATAGAAAATACTTTATAACCACCTAAAGGAAAACTGATTAACATCAACGGTATTGTCACCAACAAAATTCCTAAAGTTGCTTTATATACTTTATGTTGTTTGGCGGCATCAGAAACAAAATAAAACAAAATAGCGCCAATAACGATAAGATAACCCCAACCCAAAAACGCCACGTGGGAATGGCTTTGCAATAAATTTTGATAAGGAATAAATTTTGTGGGAAACG
>DPCK01000011.1 GCA_003516285.1 Lutibacter sp.
GCTTCATCCATTAAATCGATGGCTTTGTCGGGTAAAAACCGATTGGTGATATAACGCTGTGAAAGTTCTACGGCGGCGATAATGGCGTCATCTTTAATCTGCACTTTATGGTGATTTTCGTATTTTTCCTTGATGCCGCGTAAAATTGAAATGGCGCTTTCCGTATCGGGCTCATCAACAGTTACCTTTTGAAACCTGCGTTCCAGCGCTTTGTCTTTTTCAAAATATTTTTGATATTCGTCTAAAGTAGTTGCGCCAATTGCCCTCAATTCGCCTCTTGCCAAAGCAGGTTTTAAAATATTTGCTGCATCCATCGCGCCTTGACCGCCACCAGCGCCAACCAACGTGTGAATTTCATCAATAAACAAAATGATTTCTCCATTGGAAGAAGTCACCTCCTTGATTACTGATTTTAAGCGTTCTTCAAATTCACCTTTATATTTTGCACCGGCGATAAGCGCTCCCATATCTAAAGAATAAACTTGTTTGTCCTTTAAATTTTCTGGAATGTCGCCTTTCACAATTCTGTGTGCCAAACCTTCTGCAATTGCCGTTTTTCCGGTTCCGGGTTCGCCAACCAACATCGGATTGTTTTTGGTTCTGCGCGATAAAATTTGAAGGATTCTTCTAATTTCTTCATCTCGGCCAATAACAGGATCTAATTTTCCGTCATTTGCCAGTTGATTTAAATTTCGTGCATATTTATTCAATGAATTGTAGGTTTCTTCAGCACTTTGGGATGTTACCGTACTTCCTTTCCGTAGTTCTGCAATGGCCGATTTTAAATTTATTTCATTGACGCCCATATCTTTTAAAATTTGCGATGTGGTGTCTTTTGTATTAAAAATAGCCAACAATAAATGTTCTGTGGAAACATATTCATCTTTCATGTTTTTTGCTTCAATAGCTGCGGTATTCAGCATTTTAGAAGCATTTCCGGAAAGTGAAATTTCACCGCCGGTTACTTTTGAATAAGTTTCCAAAGTCTTGTCAATCAAATTTTTAAGCAAGTCTATATTCAACCCTATCTTTTTAAAAATGAAAGGAGCCACATTTTCATCCACTTCAAAAATGGCCTTTAAAATATGCGAATTTTCTATTTGTTGATGCCCAAAACTTTGCGCTATTTGTTGCGCTTGTTGCACGGCTTCCTGAGTTTTTATGGTAAATTTATTGAAATCCATAACTTTTAATTTAATGGTCTATTTGGTGAACTCTCAAAGAATATTCCACTTAAATAATGGCGTTTAAATAAGTCATTTTGTCTTATCAAATTTAAATTGTAACGACATATTGTCTTTTTATGTAAGTTATCGTATACATTTGCCGTCTTAAAGATAAAACATTTGTAATGGGATTATTCGATAATTTATTTAAAAGTACTGCTGAAGCTGAAAATATTTCAATAATAAATTGGGTTGCGCTGACTAATGAAGCCCAGTTAGATGAAATAATGTCGGTGTCCGCTTCAAAACCGGTTTTGATTTTCAAACACAGCACCGGCTGTGGCGTCAGCAGAATGGCATTTAAAAATTTTGTACGCGACTTCGATTTTTCAGAAAACGAAATTGCATTGTATTTTTTGGATTTACTGAGCTATAGAACTTTGTCCAATGCTATTGCGGAGAAATTTGGTGTTCCGCATCAATCGCCGCAAGTTTTGGTGATTAAAAACGGAAAAGTGATTTATGACGATTCCCATTATTCCATATCAATAGAAGCCATAAAAAAAGTTTTGTAGCGTTAAAATCAATTTTATAATTAAAAAAAAGGCTGTCTGAAATTAATCGAACAGCCGTTTTTTTTATTAATGTATATTGCCAAATTATTGTATTTTAATCAATTGATTGGTCAAGATTCTCAATTATCATTACTAAAATCTGTATGATAAAGGGTTATTTTAAATGTTTCGGAACCATTGCCGGCATTATTTTACCGGTACATTTTCCAAAACCAATTCTAATTGTATCATTTTTGCAATAGCCGCGAATAATGACATTGTCGCCATCGTTGAAAAACGTTCTTGTGGTTTTGTCCTTTAAAACAATAGGTTCTTTTCCACCCCAAGTGAGTTCAAGCATAGAACCATAACTATTTTTTGTCGGACCAGAAATGGTGCCGCTTCCCATTAAATCACCGGCTCTAACATTGCACCCATTGCTGGTATGATGCGCCAATTGCTGTGACATTGACCAGTATAAATACTTGAAATTTGACTCAGTCAGTAAATTTAAATCGCCATTTTCTGTTTCAAGGGTTGCTTTAAGTTTTATGTCGAAACTGTTTTCAGTATTTTTTTGCTGTAAATAGGGCAGTAGTCCAGTTTCCTGTTTTGGTCCTTTGCATTTAAAAGGTTCCAAGGCATCCATCGTAATTATCCAAGGGGACATTGTGGAAGCAAAACTTTTACCTAAAAAAGGTCCGAGCGGCACGTATTCCCATTTTTGAATGTCACGGGCACTCCAGTCGTTAAACAAAACCATTCCGAAAATATATTCTCCAGCCTCATCAACAGAAATAGGTTCTCCAAAATTATTTACATCCGTGGTAATAAAAGCGGTTTCAAGCTCCATATCCAATGCTTTTGTAGGTCCGAAAACTGGTTGCGTTTCTCCGTTTGGAAGTGTTTGCCCGTATGGCCGTCTAATTTTTGTACCCGAAATGACAATAGAGGAAGAACGTCCGTGATAACCAATAGGCATATGCAACCAATTGGACATTAACGCATTGTCTGCACCTCTAAACATTATCCCAACATTGGTGGCGTGTTCTTTGCTCGAATAAAAGTCGGTATAATCGCCAACGTGTATCGGCAATAACATTTCAACCTCATTGACATCGAAAATAATGACTTCCCGATGTTTTAAATTGTCTCTTAAACTCGCGTTTTTTGCATCAAATACTTCTGCAATTCTGTTTCTGACCAATCGCCAGGTTTTTCTTCCGTCAGAAATAAAATCGTTTAAGGAATCTTGCATAAACATATCATCGGTCAATGGAATTCCTTCAAAATAACCCAATTGATGGAAAGCGCCCAAATCAATTGCGTATTCACCAATTCGAGTTCCAATGGTTATAATGTCATCTTTGGTGATAAAAACGCCAAAAGGTATATTTTGAATGGGAAAATCGCAGTTTTCTGCTACATTTAACCAAGATTTTCTGTTTGGATTGTTTGCTGCTATTTGCATATCTCTAATTTATTAGTAGTATTTTTTTTCTATTCAAATATAGAAGTTTATTGTTAAAAGCAAAATGAAATTCCTATTTTTGCGGAAATTTTAACTTTTAAAATCAATTTTAATGCAACGTGATCAAATTATCTTCGATTTAATTCAGGACGAAAAAGAGAGACAAACCAATGGCTTGGAATTAATTGCTTCGGAAAACTTTGTAAGTGAACAAGTTATGGAAGCTACAGGTTCAGTTTTAACCAATAAATATGCAGAAGGATACCCAAACAAACGTTATTATGGCGGTTGTGAAGTGGTTGATGTTGTTGAGCAGATTGCCATTGACCGTGCAAAACAACTTTTTGGTGCAGAATATGTAAATGTGCAACCTCATTCTGGTTCACAGGCAAATGCCGCGGTTTATCAGGCTGTTTTAAATCCGGGAGATAAAATTTTAGGTTTCGATTTGTCGCACGGCGGACATTTAACGCACGGTTCTCCGGTAAATTTTTCCGGAAAATTGTATAAAACATCATTTTATGGCGTTGAAAAAGAAACAGGTGTATTAAATTACGACAAAATTCAGGAAACTGCCACCAAAGAAAAACCAAATTTAATTATTGCAGGCGCTTCGGCATATTCAAGAGACATAGATTTTAAAAGATTTAGAAAAATAGCCGATTCTGTTGGCGCCTTATTAATGGCCGATATTTCTCATCCTGCCGGCTTAATAGCCAAAGGAATATTAAATGATCCAATTCCACATTGTCATTTTGTAACCACCACAACGCATAAAACTTTACGCGGACCACGTGGAGGAATTATTATGATTGGCAAGGATTTCGACAATCCGTTTGGACAAACATTAAAAAACGGATCGCTTAAAAAAATGTCGGCTTTAATTGATTCAGCTGTTTTTCCAGGAAATCAGGGCGGACCATTAGAGCACGTTATTGCGGCAAAAGCCATTGCATTTGGAGAAGCTTTAACCGATGAATTTTTACATTACCAAATTCAAGTAAAGAAAAATGCTGCGACTATGGCTGCTGCTTTTATGAAAAAAGGTTATGAAATTATTTCTGGAGGAACAGACAATCATATGATGCTGATTGATTTAAGAAATAAAAATATTAGCGGAAAAGATGCCGAACAGGCCTTGGTGAAAGCCGATATTACCGTAAATAAAAATATGGTGCCTTTTGATGACAAGTCTCCTTTTGTGACATCCGGTATCAGAATTGGAGCTGCCGCAGTAACAACTAGAGGCTTAAAAGAAAATGATATGGCCGGAATTGTAAACTTGATTGATGAAGTTATTATGAATTTTGAAGATGAAACCGTGTTGGAAAGTGTTGCAGAAAGAGTGAATGATATGATGTCGGGTTTGCCTTTATTTGCAAAATAAACTGTCTTTTATGTATTTTTAATAAACCGTCTAAGAATTAAATCTTGGGACGGTTTTTTTATTTCTATTCAATTTGCTTTTTTGAAGTTGAAAATTGTACTTCCCTTTATTATCGTTGACTAATTCCTATTGATTTTGATTCGTGCGAAATTTCCCCTTCAGGTTAGGGGGCTTTTTTTTTATTCTAGTCGCAGGCTTATGATCGCAATTCCGTGTTTATCTGTCAACTCATTTTCTGGAATACCTGGACCAATAGAGAATTGGATGCTTTCAACTTTGTTAATGTCAAATTCTGACGACAGGTAATGATCCAAATAATATGGCAAAAAGCTCGGGTAAGGTCTTGGCAAAGTAACCGTTTTTACGGGTTTTAAATCAGCCAAAGACATTTTATAATCGGTGCTTTCCGTACCAATTTCTATGATATTTCCAAAAGAAGAGCCATCGTTCATCACAAAAGCAATCTGTAATTTACAAGATTTATCATTCAACGATCTTCCGTTAAAAATGAAATTTTTCATTGAAGTCAGATCATTTTTTCGGCTTTTAATTTTATCCAAAATAAAATGTTTAAAGCTATAATCGTAGATTGGTGTTGCATTCAGATTTTCAACATCAACCTCAAATAATTTTTCAAGATTCATTTGGTATTCTGCTTCGCCATCATTTTTTATGGGAACCAATTGAAATGATTTTCGCCAATCTCTTACCAATAAATCAGTATCTTTTGCAGCATTGAAAAGATGGATTGGGTTTGAATTTGGAACCACACGCACTTCAAAAGTGCTTCTGTCGTAAAAATCCCAATCAAACGGACGGCCTTTCTTTTCAGCTGGATAGGTGGTGTAACTTTCTTCCTGATGTTTTACAATAATATGGTAAGACAAAAATCCGGACTTCATCATTTCTGCGGGAATCGTTGCTAAATATGAATATGCGTCGGTATTTTCCATCTCATAAAATTCACTTTTATTGCCAGCATAAACCACCAATTGCATTGCTTGAGGTTCATTTGGCGCAATATATTTTACCGTAATTGTTAAGGGCAAGTTTTCAGAAACTTCATTCTCAGACGTGTGTTTAAACCACGGTTTGGTCACCGATGTTTCGGGTGCATAAAAATCGCTTAATTTGCCAAAACCAAATTGATTATTGGCCGACCAATTTTTAGAAACACCTTTTTTACTGAGGATATAGGTTCCAGGTATGATTGAAAAATTGCCGTTTTCGATCAATTTGGAAACTGAATTACCTTTATTTACAGCTTCCAAACTGAATTGTGAGCCCAAGTTTTGAAGATGAATTTCCATAATATGGCTTTTCCAGTTGATGACGCCCACTGTTTTTTCCGGACTGTTTCTTCCAAAAGGATTGTCCACCCAAAAGGCATCTGGCATCACTTCCAAACGCCAAATTCCATCTTCAATTTTATCTAAAAAATAAGCGCCCAATCCATCATATTTTATCAAATTCGAATTTGCAAATCCGGCAATCTTGTTTAATTTGGCCTCATTTACAGGTTTTGCAGCAGTATTATTTGTGTAAATAAACTTGGTTGTTGCATTGTATAAGGCCAAATCATCTTGATAATTCACTTTAAAATCGTCAAAAGCCAGATTTTCAGGATATTTTCCATAATCTTTATTCATCGGAATTTGATGAAAAACTTCGGAAGCGATCATCAAGCTCAAAGCCTTTTGAGGCGTGTAAGCCAAGTTCATATAATGTGTGTTATACTCTGTATTGTTGGAAGCCAAATAGGTTGGGTCATAAGCAAAATGGGTGGCCAATTGAATACCGGCTTCCCTAAAACTTCTGGCCATTGCCGGATAAATATAAGATCTTCCCACATCAGCAGCATCGAACTCATACACATATTTTGCACCGTGATATTTTTTGATAGTTTTATCAAAAGGAATGTTATAATCGTCGGTATTCGGCAGTAAATTTCCAGGAATTTCGCGCTGATAACCCAAACCTGTCGCGTACCATTGAAACGTTCCGCCCTGAATATCGGCTTTAAAATAGGCTTCAACCAAATGAACAGAATGGCTGATATTGTATAAAATAGGTTTTTTAGTGCCGCTTTTTCGAATAGCTTTTACCATTCCTTTAATAAATTTTGTGACTTCTTTTTCACTTCCTCTGTGATGCGGTTCGTTGCTAATTTCAAAAGCAATGATATTTGGATCATTTTTATAGGCCAAACCAGTATATGGATTCACATGGTTCAAAAATTGATATAAATAATTTTGTTGCGCTTTAATGGCGGCAGGGTTTGTAAGATTCTTGTCTTTACCGTATTTATGGGAAAATCCCGGTGTGTTTTCATCTGGTTCAGGCCAGCCGTTTCCCCAAAAAGCAATGGGCGTTATGACAGCACGAATACCATTGTCCGCTAATTTTTTCATCAAAAAATCGAAAGTGTCCAAATGCTCATTTGCAATCAGGTTTCCCAAGGTGTCGCTAATTTCTGTATCCCAAACGTGAATACGAAACAAATCGAATCCCAATCGGGAAAAATGATACACATCATTTTCAATGGCTTTTTTGGGGTCGATGTCCATTCGTTTTGCAGAACGATAAGCGTGCGCAAACGGAACCGTATAATTTACGCCAAAACCTTGAACTTCTTTATTCGATAATTTCCATTTCATTACCCCATTTTTATCGACAAACACATCACCTTTTGGCGCTTTATATTGCCCAAAAAATGTGGTGAAATTTAGTAGAAATATGATCAAAAAAGCATTTAAAAAAAATTTGTGAAAATTAGTTTTTGGTTTCATTTATGATTTTCTATGGATGAAAACTAAATATTTTTAGATAAAATTTCGGACTTCGTCATTAATAAAAGCCAAAGCAGTTGTTGAGGGTGCCGAACTATTTAAGATTCTTTTAATAATGGCTTCCCTTAATTCTTGAGCGGTGGTTACCGTTTTATCTTCCGCTGTTTTTTGGATGATAAGGATTGTGGCATTTTTGGCGGCCAAAATAACACTCCAACATTGATCTGAAATGTAGATTTGCTGGGCAAGGTTATGTTCAAATTCTTGTTCAATAGTGTTGATTAAACTTTGCGAATAAGCATTGATGTCATTATTTACAGAAGTAATTCTCAAAACCAATTTTGAAGGATTTATGCGTTCTAAAAATAAAGCCATTCTTTCATAAGCTTGAAGCCTGATTGGCAATGACTGTTTTTGATTTTCCCTTAATAGTGATAATCTGAGTTTTCTTTCTTCATTTTTGGTATGAGCAAGAAAAAAATAATAAGCGACAGCACCAGTAACAATAGAAGGAATTGTATAGCTAAACAATTCCAAAATTTTATCGTATTCCATAATTTTATAAATATATGCCAAATTTATTGGATGTATTTCTAAAATCATAACTTTTACTGATAAATGTCAGTATATTTACTTTGTGTACGTTATAATTTTACAGAATATTAGTATGTAAATATCTGTAAATCAATATGTAACAAATGTTACACAAAAAAGTAACGGCTGTTTCATTAAAAAAGAACATTAAATTAAAATCAAAATTATGCAAAATTTATTAAGATTGGCATTCGTGCTTTTGACAACTTCAATTTTTGCCCAAGCAGGGCATATTATGCAGGGCGTTGGTTCTGTAAACATGTCAATGGGTGGCGCTGCAACAGCACAACCATTAGATATTAGTGGTGCATTGCAATGGAATCCTGCAGCAATTTCTGTATTTGACAGCAAAATAATAAACTTTGACATTGGTGCTTTCTTTTCATCGCCTGAATTAAGTTCTAGCTTACCGGCTGGAATGATGGGCCCAGGTTCTCCTGCAGTATCAGGTGTAACAAAAGATGACAGAGGTGTTTCACCTATGCCAGCTTTGGCTATGGTGTGGGGAAAAGAAGGAAGCAAACATACATTTGGTGTTTCTGCTTTTGGTATTAGTGGTTTTGGGGTAACTTTTCCTGAAGAAGCGAATAACCCTATGAGTCCTAGTTTTAATCCTACAGTAAATTCTAATCCTATTAATTATCCCCAACAAGCAGGTGGATTTGGACATATTGAATCAGACTATATGTTATTGCAAATAGGAATTGCCTGGGCTTATGAACTAACCAATGAATTGTCCATTGGTGTTCAGCCAACAGTTAATTATGCAGCATTGGAATTGGCGCCAAACCCAACAGCAAACCCAAACCAATCAGGTTATCCAGTAAGTGATAAAGCTTCAGCGATAGGTTACGGCGCACAATTCGGTTTGTTTTACAATTCTCCAAGCGGATTTAAAGCGGGTGCTTCATACAAAACAACACAAAAATTTGAAGATTTAGAATTCGAAAACACCTATTTAAATAATTCGACTTCAGCGAATGCTTTCAATATGGATTACCCAGCAATTTTATCTTTTGGTTTGGGTTATTCTACCGGAGATGTTGATTTGGCCGTTGACTATAGATATGTGGATTATGAAAATACCAACGGTTTTTCAGAAAAAGGTTGGAATCCAACAGGTTCAGTAAAAGGTTTTGGGTGGAAAAACATCAACATTCTTTCTGTTGGTCTACAATATAAAGGATTTGAAAAATTTCCTTTAAGAGTTGGTTATACGTATAGCAGCAATCCAATCGACAGTGAATTGGCATTTTTCTCAATTCCTGCAACTGCAGTGATTGAAAATGCTTTCCAATTTGGATTCAGTCACCCTTTCAACGATAACTTCACAATAAACGGCGTATATCATTATGGCACTAGTGGAGATAAAACTGAAGGTGAAATGTTAAACCCAATGATGGCATCTGCATCAAATCCTTATGGCGCAGTACCGGGAACAAAAGTTGGATATGAAATGACCACAAGTATGGTTATGTTAGGCCTTACTTATACTTTCAGTAAATAAATTATTGGTTAATTTGTTTAAAAGAGGCTGTCCTGAAAAGGAGGCCACTGAAAAAGTCATTTTT
>DPCK01000121.1 GCA_003516285.1 Lutibacter sp.
AAAAAAAGTCAAGATGACTTCATTGCATATATTATATTGCGGAGCTTGTTTTTCTTTTTATTTAAATCTAAAATATTTGGTAACAATTCTAAAATAAATTTATCTATGTCATTTTTAGAATCACTATAAAGTTATTTTCCAATACCCTCTAGTGCCTCCTATTCTTTCGATAACGCCTTTTTCTTTGAGGGTGCTGAAATGTGCCTGTATGGCCGAATTGTTTATGCCTAACCTTTGGGCTACTTCCCTGTAAGCTATTTTGTTGTTTGCTTTTATGAGTTCCAAGATTTTAAGCTGTCTTTCGGTTAAATCTTCGATTGCACCACCTATTGCACCACCTATTGCACCACCTATTGCACTACCTATTACACTACTTGAGGATTTTGGAAAGGTCATCCTCAGGAAATTATCTGAAAACTTGAAGCAATCCCTGCCATAGGCTTCTAAAATACGTGGGACACCGGAACCCAACTGTTCAACCAACTCAAGATCTTTGTAGATACGCATAATACCTTTATTCCTTGGAATGGAATAGCCCTCGAAGAAATCTTCTTGACTTAAACCATCTGGCAGACCACCTGTGGATGTAATTTCAATCCTATTATCGAAAATTTCAAATTTGGGTGGTACTTCAGTTGTGTAATCATTGTGGACAAAGGCATTGAGAACAGCTTCCCTTAATGCAACGGGATTCCACAAACGTTGACTTTCACGTTCTTTTGAAGTTATCTTGGTACTTGTGGTGTTTTCCAATTCCAATTTGTTCAGGATATTATTAGTGGCTTTTATTAAGGAACAATAACCGTACTCTTGGTTTTCGATTAGTTCAACCCTATTATCTCCGCTATATTTTGCCAATTTTACAGAGTTACTGTTTTCGTCAGCCATCAAGTAAGCTACATAATTGAATTCCTTGTTTTCGGTCAAAAGTTCTAAGTTAACGGCAAAATTTTTGTTTAAAGGTGTGCCTTTTTCTTCGTAGTATATCTTTAATTGCTCAAAGGAGAGTTCCTGCCGGTTGGATCGTATTTTACTGATAGAATTTCGAGTACGTTTTGCAAAGAGTTCATCTATCATTTTTTGAGGCATGGGTTCCGCAGCAGTACCGGAACGGATAAAAGCTCCTCTTTCTGACATACCATATTTCTTTTTGAAATACGGTTTTTCACTGCCACCGGCAACAATGATTTTGATGATGTTTTTACCATCGTGTTCTTCGGCTACAATGTCAAACAAGCCCAAGGCAGAGGGTAAAATATTGTTCTTGATACGGTCTTTTAGTTTTAGCATATCCCCATCCACGTCTGCAATGCCAATGGTTCTGCCTGTTTTGTTTATTCCGATGTATATAATCCCACCTTCACGGTAATTGAGAAAAGCCACTACTTCCTTTTCGATATCCACCTCTTTGGTCAGTTCTTGTTTGTATTCTATACGATTGGTCTCTGTCATATTGTGAATGATAAAATTCAAAGATACCAAAGTTGGATATACATTTCAACTTCTTTTTACTGAATTTATCGTTGCTTATTATATAGTTGAGGAAATATTCAAGTGTCCCCTCTGCACATTGCCCATCCATTCCGCGAAAAGCTACATTCCGGGCAAAGAGCTTCATTCAGAAGGTCTTGGACACAACCACAACCAATAGAATTTCCATTTCACTAATCCGCTGAAAAATGCGGAATGCTGCACTCCCAATTCTATTGGTTGCGGTTAAGTCCGCTAAATAGAAATTTCAATAATGCATTTTGTCCCACTTCCTCCTCTTTTGTACTTCCCCAAGAATTTAAATCTGCTTCCCGATCCGTCACTGTTATTACCTTTTTTTGACGGCAAAACAACAACATTCATCTTTGAACGACTGCATAAAGCCAGACCCCGCTAAAGAGCGGGGCTCTTTTTTATAAGTCTTATCAAATCTGAATATTGTAACACCAAGAGCATCAAAAAAAGGTAACAGCTGACGGCTCTATCGGAAGTAAATCTAAAACGAATCTTATGAAATCTTACAAAGCAGACAAAAAAGAAAGTGGAACAAAAGATAAAAAAATCAAAAAAGGAAAACGCTTCTGGATATCATAAGTAAATCACTTGAAAAATAATTATTAATCTCTAAATAAAATTACAATGACAACTAAAGTTAATGAAATTAGAATTAGTTACAAGGAAAAAATCAGGACCCAAAAATCTGAAGCTATCAAAAGTTCATCAGATGCAGCAAAATTACTTTTTAACGATTGGAACACAGACACTATAGGACTGCACGAATCCTTTAAAGTATTGCTATTGAACAATTCCAATAAAACAAAAGGAGTTTATCAATTGTCCTCGGGAGGCATCACAGGAACTGTTGTTGACATTCGGATATTATTCGCCATCATTTTGAAATCCTTGTCAGTAGGTATTATTATAGCGCACAATCACCCAAGCGGTAAGTTAACGCCAAGTGAAGCTGATAAACAGCTTACGGATAAAATTAAGAAGGCAGCCGCATTTTTTGATGTAAAAGTGTTAGATCATTTAATCATAACACCTGACGGCAGTTTCTATAGTTTTTCTGACAATGGTCTATTATAATCCAATCTAAAATTTAAAAATGATGATTTATCTAAATTATTCAAATCTGAACGAAGAAACCCAAGAGCGATTACTTCAAGATTCAAAAAGGGATGTAGAGCAACAATTTGGCGATTCCATCAGAAGCTATGCTAAAGAGCATTATATAAATTATGATACAATGCTGGAAGAAGAAGCCACACGAAATCTTTACAACTACAAGTTTGTTTTCAATATTTAGTTCACTGGTGGGCTACATTCTTAAACTGACAAATTTAATAAATAACAGTAAAGACCTTTGATAGAAGGTCTTTTTTCATGGCTGCTTAAAACCGTAACCATTGAATGACCCTTATTAAAAAATTGACGTTTTACATCACAACAATTTTGAAAATAATTTTTTATGGTTACAAATCATTGCATTTGGAAACAAAGCTAATTTTCATTTCGAACATAAAAACAATACATTTATAAAGCTGATTTTAGTCTATTTTTTAAGGATCATTATTCCAAATTATTTGATTTTCACGAATATGGATACCAATAAAAAAAGAATCAGTAGGAATTTTTAATTCCAATATAAAGCAACTGATTCGGTCAGGTTGTATGAAATTTTTGTTCGCTTTGGCGAACGAAATGGAATAGCAAGAGGATAACACGCTGGCGCGATGTTTTGAGCTTTGTTTTATTTATAAATAATTGAATTTCAATTATTTATGTTATGTATTGAATTTTGATAAAATAAGTTTAAGCTGTTTTTTTACGAAAAAACGTAGGCATCCCCCAAAAACAGGCAAATTTTTTACGAAAAAATGGATAAAGGATATGAAAAAGAGCGGTTCGAGAGCTTAAAAATTAAAGCCTCAGTGGCCAAAAAATTTAGGCGTTTTTGCAAAAAAATGTCTCAATCCCAATCGATGACGCTTCAATTGATGCTGGATTTTTTTGAGAAAAATGGAGTCTCGCCAAATGAATCCATTGGTCCGCAGATGCAAACACTTGAGAACTTAATTAAGAAAAGAATTAATGGTGTTATTGCCATTGTGAAGGATATTGAAAAGAACCAAACAAAACCAACGGTTGCTATGATGCAATCCCTTTTTGAACAAGCACCTGAGAAACATAACACTTTAATTCTTGAAAAAAAGGAATTGAAGAAGCAAGCACAACCTTCTTATCAAGAAGAAATGAATAACGGATTAGAATCAGAATAAAATTAATTAAAAATGTATATCACCATCACAGCCCAAAAATTAACCGGAGACTACTCCCAAAGCGTGGCAGACTTTGTGGATTATTTGGAAAAAGAAAATCATGGGCTTGATCAAGAGGATACAGCGCATTTTTTTAATCAATATGGAGATGAGATTTCAGCAAAAGAAGTCGTTAAAGAAATTGATGGTAATACAGCCAAGTTAAAAAAAGCGGAACCAAAATTCTACTCAATTACAGTAAGCCCAAGCCAATATGAATTAAAGCGACTGCAACACAGTAGCGAAGATCTGAAACAATACACAAGAGCATTGATGAAAGACTATGTAGCATCCTTTAACAGAGAAATTAATGGAAAACCCATTACAATTGATGACATAAAATACTTTGCTAAAATTGAACACCAACGCACCTTTAAAGGAACTGATAAACAAGTACGGGAAAATCAGCCTTTCGCAAGCCAAATCCTAACCCTGAAAAATGACATCCGAAAAATTGAACGGGGGGAACTGAATGGAAACATTCAAAAGTTAAAACAAGAAATAACCAAACTTGAAAAGGAAGCTCCACACCAACAACAAGGCAAACGCATTGTTCAAGGAATGAGAAAAGAAGGCAACCAAAGCCATATCCATATCATTGTCAGCAGAAAGGATAGGTCTAATAGCTATAGTTTGTCCCCGGGAAGTAAATACAAAGCATCTGAAGTTACCATGAACGGTAAAATAGTTAAAAGAGGTTTTGACAGAGATGGGTTTTTTACAAAAGCAGAGCAAACATTTGACAAAACATTCCAATACCAAAGAAACTATGCTGAATCCTACCAATCCAAAAAGGACTTTATTAAAAATCCGAAACTGTATTTTTCAGCCTTATTGGGCTTGCCTACCAATGAAAAAGCAGCTGCGTTTAAGATTCTTGGAAAGGCTGGATTTCCAATTGCAAGTATTCCAACCAATCAAGTGCAACTAGCTTTAAAAGTTGTCAGCAAATTGAAGAGAGCGATTGATATTGCGATTCAATCAAGCTCAATAGGGATTTAATAACAAACAGATGATTTTAAACACCACCATTACAATAGTCATAGCTAATAGTCTGTTATTGGTTATTTTTTTGAGTTTATTTAAGATAACCCGAAAAGCATTTATCATTAACAGCCTTGTGATACTGGGGATTACCATTGCGGTTTGGTACTACATAGATTCAATATTGATTTTTAGTAAATACCTGCTATCCGTTTTTATACCCACGGCATTGGGAAACACCTTATTCTATGTGTATTTCCAAAAAGAAACAGCAACTTCCATTAAAGAAAAATACAAAGTCAACTTTAAACTTAAAAGGGGAGCGTTAATCATTGATAATATTAAGCGTGGAGCTTCAGTCATTGGAGCGGCCGGGAGCGGGAAAACGGAAAGTGTCATCTATAATTTTCTACAACATTTCAGCAAATATTCTTTTTGTGGCATCATACACGATTATAAGGATTTTGAATTGACGGAAATTGCCTATCCGCTGTTTAAAAACAGCAAACTAAATTTCTACACGATTTCTTTTGACCCAATATACTATAGCGTAAACCCTATTGCTCCTCGATACATTCCGAACGAAGAAAGTGTCAATGAAATTTCCAGGGTAATTTTAGAAAACTTATTGGAACAAAAAGAAACCAATACAAGTGGTGCAACAAAATTTTTCAATGATGCTGTTGAAGGTTTGATAGGCGGCCTTATTTGGAAGTTGAAATCCGATTATCCACAGTATTGCACTTTACCCCATGTCATCGCAATTTATCAGTATTTAAATACCGAAAGTTTGGTTGCTTTTCTGGGCTCAAATTCCATATCAAAAAGTATGGCGAATGCTTTTATCAGTGGCGTTGCTTCAGAGAGACAAACAGCTGCAGTTAAAAGCACCTTGGCCAATGCTTTTAAAAAGATCAGCACCCAAAAAATATTTATGGTGTTGTCAAAAGATGAAGTTCCTCTTGATATCAATAATGAAAATAATCCCGGAATCATCTCAATTGTAAACAACCCTAAATATGAAACAGCTTATGCGCCAATCATTGCCACAATTATACATACAGTAACCAAACAGATGAGTGTTAGAAACCAACAATCCTCATTCATTTTAATGGAAGAAGCCCCCACCATTAAACTACTGAATATGCATCGGATACCCGCAACCCTCAGAAGCTATGATATAGCAACCATTTATGTGATGCAGGACAAGGTGCAAAATGACATCCTCTATGGCGATAAAGTAAGTAAAGCGATTTTAAGTAATCTGTCCTATCAGTTTTTTGGCAAGGCAAATGATCCGGATACAGCTAAATATTACGAGCTCTTTTTTGAGATCGTAAAGAAGAAAACAACCAGTGTCAATAAAGGATTTAACTTAAATTTTGATACCCGGGTGACCAAAGGGGAAAAAGAAGTTTCAAAAGTACGGGCTGATGAATTTTTCAGATTAAAACAAGGTGAGTTTATTGCTTTCGCTGATGGGAAGGATAAAAAAATACAGTTCAAACTACAGCAGATCAAAAAGGAAATGCCTAAATCTTTAATCAAATATACTGATGAGGATTTGCGATTAAATTTTGAAAGAATTCATTGTGAAGTTCAGTCTTTGTTTAGGCGATAAACATTTTCTGTAATTAGAACGGCAGAAACAAAGATTAAATAATTTAACTATTCCTGAGATACCTTTTGAAGGAAAACAGTGCAAAGTAAATAGTCTTTTTGGGTTTTATAGTTCCTTTCTTTTTCAAAACCAACAGAAATAATTTTGCCAAATTTATGGTGTTGCTCTAAACTGTAGATGAGGCTGACAATTGAATTAAAATCACTTTCAACTGTAAATGTATAGGTTTCCTGCAAGGCGTTGTTGTCGATTTGAAAGCGGTGGGGATCTTTAAAGTTGATTATTTTGAGCTGGTTTTTTTGAGAAAAATCGTTTAGCGTGTTTAACAAGTTATTTTGAAATGAACTTTCGGACGAAATTTGATATTCGTTTAATTTAGTGTTGTAATAAGCAACTTGTAGTTTTAAATTATTGATATTTTGGGATGCTGATGCAAATAAATCATTCTCTTGTTTTAGGATATTATAATTTTTCCTTGCTTCAAGTGTTTTTGAAAATGAAAAAACATAAGCTATCCAAACCAAAAGCAGGAAGCTTAACAATAAAATGCCGTTTTTTTGTTTCAAATTCATTTTAATGCAATTCTAAGTTCAAACATAGTGCCCAATTTTTTTCCGGTGCCATAATCGACAATGTCAACTGATTTAATCCAATCGAATTTTTCAAGGCCTTTAACCCAATTTGAAAAATTTTCGCCATTGGAAGAAGATCCTTTTATAAGTAGCGTTTGTTCGCTTAAAACAATTTTTTTACCATCTTCAATTTTTTTTAAAACAGGTTGATACCCAATAGAATTAAGCGAGATTGTTGTTGGCACAGACATTCCAATTTGATCAAAATAAAAAGATGTTTTGGAAGTTGTTGAATTGGCAATGTCATCAACCAATTTTTTCTTGTTGTTTAACTCATTATTCAATAAAAGCAATTGTTCTTTATAGGATTGGTTAATTTGAGAATTTTGTATAAGGGTTTCATTATGGCCATTGTAATAATCAAACAATAAAAAATTCACCAGAAGAGAAATGAAAAGTACCGCCAAGCCAGTTTTTAGACCCAAGCTGAAAAATCGTTTTTGGGCAAATTCTTTTGAAATTAAAGTATTGTAACTATTAAAGTTACTTGCGGTTTTAATTCCATTTGAATAATAGGAGATAATGGCTGCTAAGGAAAGTGTATAGTTATTTAGAATTTCAATACCGTTAATTAAATACGGATGCTCATCAACTTTGTCAATTAAATCAATAGACGAAATCAGATTGTTGGCAATGGCTAAAGAAGCATTGCTGGTTGAAATACTTGTTGATTCCAAAAAAGGCAATAAATGAATTACAGCACTGTTTCCAAGGGTAAATCCAATAATATTTAGATGCTGCTGTTTATAGTCATCAATGAGTTTTTGAATATACTCTTTTCTGCAAATACTGATATGGGTGCAGTCTTCCAGTTGAACAATCTCGTAATAAAAATCTGAAATCTTAATGGTGGAATATCCATTTTGCAAGGCTTTATCTTCATTCAACTCTTTTTTAACGGATTTAGACAGCACCTGATTGTTATTTACTGCTAAATATAGATGCTGATTTTTATTTAGGGTTTCAGCAACTTCTTTTATGGAGCTAAGTTTTTTTTGAGTTTCAACTTTAAATTCATTTTTTTCTTTTTTTAGCACCAAAAGGGCAAGTTTATTATCATCATTGCTTTGATGTTCAACAGCCGCGTAATATGAGCCATACTTCATATATTTTAGTGCCTTGCTAAACATATTAATAGATAACGGTTGGTTTGATTAAAATTACCAATTTCTTTTTGGTATCTTCTCTTTTGCGTTGGCTAAAAAACCATTTCAGTACAGGAACCCTTGTTATAAAAGGAACACCTGAACCTGAATCATTTTTGACTTTTTCTTCCAAGCCGCCCAAAACAACCAATTCTTGGTCCTTAACCCTTACAATGGAAGTGAACTCCCGTGAATTGATACCAGGGGGAGCTTCAGGGCTAATTCTTTCATTGTTAAAGCTAGATTGTATTACATTTATTTCCATGGTTATTTGGCCATCACCTGAAACCAACGGTTTTAAATCTATCGCTAATTGAGCGTCAATAGGCTGGAAATTCTTAATTTCAGATGCTTGGGGTATTTGTGATCCGTAATAATTTTGGTTAGTGACCACATAATAAGTTGTTTCCCCTATAGACAAGCTGGAGCGGTGGCCATTAAGGGTCGATAATTTAGGTGTTGAACGCACTTTAACATCCCCATTAGCCTCCATGGCTTTAATGTTCATATAAAACTCCGGGATCACCTTTCCCAAATTAAAAGAACCAAAACCATTATTTTTAGTAATAATTTTATTTATTTCATTTGAGCCAATCGTCATATCAATTCCCGGAAAAGCACTCCCCTTTGTTTTAGAGGGATTTTCACCAATGCCCCAATTAATGCCTGTTTCAACGGTAGATTGGAAAAAACGGTCAAATTGACC
>DPCK01000091.1:0-449 GCA_003516285.1 Lutibacter sp.
TTCTTTCCCCGGAAAACGGACTCAATCCTTTGTAATTGCTGCCTGATTTTTTTAACTGGACAAACTCACCAATCACCTCCTCAACGCGGGCAGTTTCAAAAACTTTATCGATGGTACTTCTGGAAATCAATGGTGTTTGTCTTTTGAATTTTATTTTTCTAAATTACAATTATTACCGACAAAAAAAAACTGCCCAAGGAATTTTTACCTTTAAAACAGTTTTTTTAGATTTTATTTATTTTAGACTTATGAAACAGCCTTTAACTTTTTTATGGTTGATCTGTCTATTTTATCTTCAGCATAATCTTTTGTAATTTTAAGCGTTTTTTCGCCAGTTCCAGGCAAATCAAACATCGCATCGGTTAAAATGGCTTCACACAAAGACCGAAGTCCGCGAGCGCCCAATTTGTATTCGACAGCTTTATCAACAATAAACATCAACGCATTTT
>DPCK01000091.1:520-7296 GCA_003516285.1 Lutibacter sp.
CCATAAATAAAATATTTTTGGTATTGACTTCAATAAATTTTTGGTCGGGATGTTTTCTTCCTCCTTTTGGCGGAACATTCACTACAGAACCTTCCAGCAATTTTAACAAAGCCTGTTGAACGCCTTCTCCGGAAACATCNNGCATCAACAATGCAAAACGGCACATTTAACATTCTTGCGATGGTACGTGCAATTAAGGTTTTGCCAGTTCCTGTTTCTCCAACAATGATGATATTGCTTTTTTCTATTTCAACCTCTTCTTCATCTTTTGAATCTGGCTGCAGCAATCGTTTGTAATGGTTATAAACCGCAACAGCCATCACGCGTTTTGCCTGATCCTGGCCAATCATATATTGATCAATAAATGCTTTAATTTCTTTTGGTTTCTTAACAATCAAATCATAAGTAAGGGCAGAAGAATTACTTCCGGCAATTTCTTCCATCACAATTCCATGAGCCTGCTCAATACATTTGTCGCAAATATGTGCGTCTAAACCTGCAATAAGCAAATCTGTTTCCGGCTTTTTACGGCCGCAAAACGAACATTGCAATACTTCATCCTTTTTTGCCATCAACTTGATTTTTTTAGTTTTTAGAACTCTCTTTTATAAATAATACCGATTTATTTTCTGATCAATACTTCATCAATCATTCCATAAGCTTTTGCTTCATCGGCTTTCATCCAGTAATCACGATCTGAATCGTGATGCACTTTTTTCAATGTTTGGCCTGAATGTTTTGAAATTATTTGATACAATTCATCTTTCAATTTCAATATTTCCCGAGTGGTAATTTCAATATCACTTGCCTGCCCTTGCGCACCACCTAAAGGCTGGTGAATCATTACGCGCGAATGCGGCAATGCCGAACGTTTTCCTTTTGTTCCTGCGCACATTAAAACAGCACCCATTGATGCGGCTATTCCTGTACAAATTGTGGCAACATCCGGTTTTATAAACTGCATCGTGTCGTAAATTCCCAAACCTGCATAAACGCCTCCGCCTGGCGAATTGATATAAATGCTAATGTCTTTTGAACTGTCCACACTTTCCAAAAATAACAATTGCGCCTGAATAATATTGGCCACATAATCGTCAATTCCTGTTCCCAAAAAAATAATTCTATCCATCATCAAACGCGAAAAAACGTCCATTTGCGCAACGTTTAACTGGCGTTCTTCAATAATATAAGGAGTAAGACTGCTCACCAATTTATCGTAATACATACTGTTGATTCCTTGGTGCTGCGTCGCGTATTTTTTAAATTCTTTTCCGTAATCCATTTTTCAGGTTTTAAAATATTAAGAGTACAAAGATATGAAGTATTTATTTATTTTAATCTGTATTTAAAATTTGTATGTATTTATCTAAATTTCAATCATTTTTTATTCATTTTTATTATGCGTGCATAATATTATTCCCTATCTTTGATATCAAATTTATTGATATAAAACTTTAAATAAAATCACAAGCAATGAAAAACACTTTATTAACAATTTCCTTATTTATTTTTACAATAAGCAGTTACTCACAAGAATTTGTAAACGGGATGATCATCACACAACGTCATGACACCATTACAAATGTAAAAATCGAAAAATTAAATGATGCAAAAAGTTTGTTGCATTTATCTTATGTTGATGCCGATGGCATCCTACAAAAACCGGATATTGAATCCATTAAAAGTTACACCCGAGGCGATGAAAATTTTACGCGCATTTATAACAATGGCGATATGGTGATGGTAAAACAAATTACCGCCGGTAAAAAATTAAACCTTTACGAAAGAAATTATAACGGATTAACCGTTTATTATGTGCAAAAAGTTTTTGATGAAATCATAAAAGTTCCTTCGTCAGGATCAAAATACCACAAAGTTTTGGGCGATTTTTTAAGTGACGCTCCTGAAATTTCTCAAAAAATTAAATCGAAAGAATTGCAGGATATAAAAGAAATTGTAACACTTTACAACAATGGTTAATTTTCGCTTAAAAGTAAAAAAGTCCGCTGATGTTTTTTCATTAGCGGACTTTTTTTGTTCATTTTAGTTATATTTGAAATTTATAACACCAATTTATAATGATTAAATTTTACACGTTTATATTATTCCTGCTGGTATTTCAGTCGGCCATTACCGCTCAAAACTACCAACAACGATTTAATGAAATTGATGTAAAACATTACAATTTAGTGATAGCTTTCAACGATTCAACCAACAGTATTCAGGCAAAAATGACTGTTTCATTGGCCTTTAAACAATTGGTGAATGAATTTCATTTGGATTTGGTTCAAAAGGATTCCACCGGAAAAGGAATGCACATTACATCAGTTTTTCAAAATAATGATTCGGTACAATTTATTCACGCAGACAATAAAATCACCATTCAGCCAAATGCCATCAAAATTGACAGCATTTTTAACTTTGACATAACATACAGCGGTGTTCCAAAAGACGGTTTGATTATTGGCGAAAACCTTCACGGCGACAGATCTTTTTTTGCCGATAACTGGCCAAACAGGGCGCATAATTGGTTTCCTTGCGTAGACCATCCTTCTGACAAAGCAACGGTTGAATTCACCATAAAAGTACCCAACCATTATCAGGCTATTGCGAATGGCTTCTTGTTTGAAGAAACCAATTTAACAGATAATCTTAAATTATATCATTATAAAACTGCCGAACCGTTGCCTACAAAAGTGATGGTGATTGGCATTGCGCGATTTGCGGTGCAGCATCTTGGCGAAACGCACAACATTCCTGTTTCCACTTGGGTATATCCGCAAACTAAAAATCAAGGGTTTTACGATTTTGCCAACACAAAAAAAATTCTCGATTTTTTTATTGAAAAATTTGGTGAATATCCGTATCAAAAATTGACAAACGTACAGTCCAAAACACAATTTGGCGGTATGGAAAATGCCGGCGCTATTTTTTATGCTGAAAAATATGTTAAAGGTGAACGAGATTTTGAAGATACCATTGCCCACGAAATTGTGCATCAGTGGTTTGGAAATTCCGCCTCAGAAACGGACTGGCCACATTTGTGGCTAAGTGAAGGTTTTGCAACCTATTTCACCAATTTATATATCCAGAAAACCGAAGGTGAAGAAGCTTTTCAACAAAGATTAAAAGAAGAACGCGAAAAAGTGCTGAATTTTTATAAAAGAAAACAAACGCCGGTTGTTGATATAGAAAACACCCATTTAATGAGTTTGTTAAACGCAAACTCCTATGAAAAAGGTGCTTGGGTATTGCATATGCTTCGGAAAAAATTAGGCGACGAAACTTTTTGGACAGGCATTAAAACCTATTATGAAAAATTCAAATTAAGTAATGCTTCAACCAACGATTTTAAAAATGTGATGGCCGAAGTTTCCGGCCAAAATTTGGATGTGTTTTTTACACAATGGCTTCATAAAGCAGGTCATCCCGTTTTAAAAACATCCTGGCTTTATTATCAAAATAAACTTAGGCTGCTCATTGATCAAACACAGGAAAATGCTTTTAATTTTCCGCTTGATGTTGAAATTAATTATACTGATGGCACTTCAGAAATAAAAACCATTGAAATTTCGAAAATCCCAATTCCTTATGAATTTGAAACCAAAGGAGAAGTTAAAGAAGTAAAATTTGATCCAAATACGTGGTTGTTGTTTGAAATGGCCCCCTAACACCCAAAGGGGGAACTATTAAACTAAAATTCATATTTATAAATTCTTGAAAAAATTTCATTAACTTTCAGACGTTTTAGCTTCTGTCTTCCGTCTTCACACTTTATAACTTGTTAACTTATTAAGTATTACATTTGCAAAAAATAGAAGAATGACCTTTTCCGATTTAAATTTAAACCGATTTTTACTGAACGCTTTAGCCGACTTAGGCTTTACAATTCCTACGCCCATTCAGGAAAAAGCATTTTCGGTAATTATGAGCAGTAAAGATGTTGTTGGTATTGCCCAAACAGGAACAGGTAAAACTTTCGCTTATTTATTGCCAATATTAAGACAACATACTTATTCTGATCAAAAACATCCGCGGGTTTTAATTATTGTTCCAACCCGGGAATTGGTGGTGCAGGTGGTTAAAGACATTAAAAGTTTGACGCCTTATATTAATGTCCGATTTGCCGGAATTTATGGCGGGACCAATATAAATACGGATAAACAGCTTGTTCACTCAGGCTTGGATATTTTAGTTGCCACGCCTGGACGTTTGCTGGATTTGGCTTTGGATGGTGTTTTAAAACTGAAATTTATCCAAAAATTTGTGATTGATGAAGTTGATGAAATGATGAACTTGGGTTTTAGGCCACAAATAATTACCTTGATGGATCTGCTGCCTAAAAAACGCCAGAGCATTTTATTTTCTGCAACTTTAACCAAAGAAGTGGATAATTTGTTAGATACTTTTTTCAAATCTCCCGTTAAAATTGAAGTTGCAACCAGCGGAAGTCCGTTAGATACCATTCAGCAACAAGCCTATCCGGTTCCAAATTTTTACACGAAAGTCAACTTTTTAAAAAATATTTTACAAGACAAAAAGACTTTTAACAAGGTTTTGGTGTTTGTGAAAAACAAAAAACAAGCCACCATTTTATTTGATGAAATGGATTTGGCACTTCCAAAACAAGTGGCTGTCATTCATTCAAACAAAACGCAAAATTATCGTTTGCGTTCTGTTGAAAAATTTGAAAAAGGAAGTACTTCTGTTTTAATTGCCACCGATATTATAGCGCGCGGACTGGATTTAACCAATGTAAGTCACGTCATAAATTTTGACATCCCAAAAGAGCCCGAAAATTATATGCACCGAATTGGAAGAACCGGCCGTGCCGAACAATTGGGGACTTCCATTTCATTATTTACGGAAGCAGAAGCCGATTATTTGGGTGAAATTGAATTGTTGATGAACCGGGAAATCGATGTTTTTGACCTTCCGGAATCGATTGAAATTGCAACGCAACTGATTGATGAGGAAATTCCGAGATCCGAACTCGAAGAATCCTCAAGCGAAAAGAAAAAGGAAACAGTTGAAGGCGGAACAGCATTTCACGAGAAAAAAGAGAAAAACAGGAAAATAAATTTAGGCGGTTCATACCGTCGTGAAATTGTAAAAAAATATAAAAAACCGCTCACGCGCGGACAAAAAAAGAAATAGTTTTCTAAAAATTATAAGCATAAAAAAAACGCCTTAAAGAAATTCTTCAATGCGTTTTTTGATTTTATAGAAATGCGAATTTTTATTTGTAAACTTCTTTTACAAATTCTTCGTAGTTCACTTCTTTCGTTTTAAAAGTCATTTTTTCTTTATAGAAATTCAATAATTTTTGACTTACCAATTGTTCCTGCAAACGTTTGGCTTCATCTTGGTTGCTTAAAACACGTTGAACAATATCGTCCAATTCTTTTTCTTCCGGATTTAATTGCCCGTATTGTGCCATTTGAATTTTCACAAAACCTTTTGTAAAATCTTTCAATTCGTCAAAAGTTACCTGAAGTTTGTTGTCTTTTAAAATTTTACCTTCAATTAACTGGTAACGCAACCCTTTTTCCGATTTTTCATATTCTTCTGAAGCATCTTCCGGAGTCATCGGTTTTTCACCGGCAACAACCATCCATTTTTTTAGAAACGCTGCAGGCAAATCAAATTTTGTGTTTTCTACCAAGTATTCAGTCACGGCATTCAATAATTGTTGATCGGCTTGTGTTTGGAATTGCTTTTCGGCATCTTCTTTAATTTTTGCTTTTAATTCGGCTTCCGATTTCACCACGTCAGCGCCAAATATTTTATCGAACAATTCTTGGTTAATTTCAGCAAGTTCATTGGCGTTAATTTCTTCGATGGTAAAAGTTACCGGAATTTCAATTCCGTGAATTTCATCGTGACTCAATCCCAAAGCGCCCATTAATTTATGGTCGTCATCAAACAAACCTTTGGTATTTAATTCAACAACATCGCCCACTTTTTTTCCAAGTAATTTTTGCTGATTTGCTTTTCCCTTGATGGATTCTAAAGAAATAGTCGATTTTTTGTTGATTTCTTTTTCTTCGTTTACAAAAATTCCGGCAATATTTACGCCTTCTTCAACAACATCTTTAGGTACTAATTTCCCAAAACGTTTTCTGATATTTTCAACTTCTTTTTTCAACAATTCTTTATCAGCAACAATATTGTATTGTGTCACTTTATTTTTTGCATCAAGGTTTACCTCAAATTCAGGAGCCAGACCCAATTCAAATTCAAAAACATAATCATCTTTATCCCAAGAAAATTCTTCTTCCATTTTTGGCAATGGATTTCCAAGAATATCTAATTTCTCTTCAATTAAAAAATTGTTTAAGGCTTCTTGCAACAATTTGTTAACCTCATCAATCATAATAGATTTTCCGTACTGCTTTTTAACCATTCCCATAGGCACTTGCCCTTTTCTAAATCCGGGAACATCTGCTTTTTTACGGTAATCCATTAAAATTTTCGCTACTTTTTCTTGGTAATCTGCGGCTGAAATTTCAACCTTTACCACTGCATTTAACGCATCGATATTTTCTTTTGTAATATTCATTTTATGCTGTTTTTATCTTAAATCATTCAAAATTGGGTGCAAAAGTACTATTTTTTACGCATCTAACAAATATTTAACCCGTTCAAATTCAACTATTTTATTGCTATTCGTCTAAAAATGAATATAAAATTGATTCAAATATGGAGAGAATCAAACTGAATAATAAGGCGATCCAAAATCCCGAAACCTGAAAACCATCAATAAGATTGTCGGC
>DPCK01000105.1 GCA_003516285.1 Lutibacter sp.
TTGACTTATTAATCATAAATGAATTCATAAAACGTCATTAAATTTGGTTTCTCTGTCGAAAACACTTTTTGCAAAGGTGCAAAGCGGCGCAATTTTTAACCCTTTTTCTCTTGCAAATTCAATGGCTTTAATCACCAGTTTTTTTCCTGCCCCTTTTCCTTTTAACTTTTTATCAACTTGGGTGTGGTCAATGATTATTCGATTATTTCCTGCCCAAACATAAGTCATCTCCGCCACATTTTCTCCATTTTGTTCGATAAAAAATTGGCCTTTTTTACCATTGTCTTTTTGTTGTATTTCCATTTATAATTATTTAAAGATGCTATTTTAAATTTAAAAAGCTGTCTAAATTGGCTTAAAAATAAACAAATCCAGAGGATTAAAAAAATTTGTTTATCGAACAGTTATCTGATATATCCTCATTTAATTTTCCTCAAAATAAAAAATAGCTTCAATAGGCAATTTAAAGAGTTTTGAAATCCTGAAAGCTGTTGGCAAACTGGGATCAAATTTTTCCTTTTCAATGGCGTTAATTGTTTGTCGGGATACACCAATAATATCAGCCAAATCTTCCTGGGTAAAGCTGTTTTCTGCACGCAACACTTTTAGCCTGTTTTTCATACGTATCTTCTAGTATTTATGGTGACACAAATCAAATAAGTTACCCCAATAAATAACACCAAGTTGCTTATTTCTGCCGTATAGGCGATAAGATTGGTGGTGTCAAGCAAAGAATATGACAATCCGACAACAACCGTCAAACCAAGTGTTAAAGCCAACGACTCTAAATGAATTTTGCGTTCCAGCTCATCAAACTTATTAAATAAGTTTCTGTTTGCGATAATCATTAAAATGCCATTGGCAAAGTTAACTGAAACTGCCAAAGCTGTTAAAATAGTGTGGTCATCCCAAATGTACTTTGGCCCAAAGGTTGCAATTGCCATTGTAGCCACCCAACTCCACGTCCACGCGGCCAATTGGTAAAGATTTTTTTTTCGTGCTGTTTTCATTATAATGTAATTAAAATTTGACTTTATGTAATGTTTACTTTACAAATATATAAAATTAAATTGAAATGTCAAGTCTTATTTACAAAATAATTAAAAAATAAAAAAAAGTGATCCAAATACAGACCACCTTTTCAAAAAATTAGTATTCTAAAAACTTCATTCATAATGCCTTACGGCTGAACAAACAAATTAAAATTATGCCAGATCATAACGATCTCGATTCATCACTTTGGTCCAAGCCGCAACAAAATCGCGAACAAACTTCTCTTTGTTGTCATCTTGTGCATAAACTTCAGCATAAGCTCTCAAAATGGAATTTGAACCAAAAACCAAGTCAACACGTGTGGCTGTCCATTTGGTTTCTCCGGTTTTCCTGTCCACTATCTTGTAAAGGTTGTTGCCAACAGGCTTCCACGAGTAATTCATATCCGTAAGGTTCACAAAGAAATCATTGCTTAATACACCTTCTTTTTGGGTGAATACACCGTGTTTGGAGCCTCCGTAATTGGTGCCTAAAACGCGCATTCCGCCTATTAGCACAGTCATTTCTGGAGCTGTTAGCCCCATCAATTGTGTTCTGTCAAGCATCAGTTCTTCGGGTTTTACTTCATAGTCTTTTTTCACCCAGTTTCTATAAGCATCGTGTAGCGGCTCAAGATCTGCAAATGAATCAACATCAGTCATTTCAGCTGTGGCATCACCGCGTCCTGCGTTAAAAGGTACTTTTATGTTTACTCCCGCTGCTTGAGCACCTTTTTCAACCGCAGCAGAGCCTCCCAAGACAATCAAATCGGCCATACTTACTTTTTTATGCAAACCGGATTGAATTTCAGTAAGCTTATTCAATACTTTTTGTAAACGCTCAGGCTCATTTCCTGCCCAGTCTTTTTGTGGTGCCAAACGAATTCTGGCTCCGTTTGCCCCTCCTCTGTAGTCTGAGCCTCTAAACGTTCTTGCGCTGTCCCAAGCAGTATTGATAAGTTCTGTTTTAGACAATCCGCTGTTTAATAACGTTTGTTTTAAATCGTCAATTTCCGATTCGGTTAAGGTATAATCAACTGCAGGCACAGGATCTTGCCAGATTAAATCTTCTTGAGGTGCATCTGGACCTAGATAACGCGTTTTAGGACCAAGGTCGCGGTGGGTCAATTTAAACCAGGCTCTGGCAAAAACTTCAGTAAAATATTTTTGATCCTTGTGAAAACGCTCTGAAATTTTTCGGTATTCAGGATCCATTTTCAAGGCCATATCAGCATCCGTCATAATTGGATTTCGTCGAATGTTTGGATTGTGGGCATCAACAGGTTTGTCCTCTTCCGCAATATTAATAGGTTCATATTGCCAAGCGCCTGCCGGACTTTTCTTTAACTCCCAATCATATTTGAACAATAAATTAAAATACTCATTGTCCCATCGCGTAGGATGTGTTGTCCAAGAACCTTCAATTCCACTTGAAACAGTATCTTCAGCATTTCCTTTCCCTTTGGGATTCAACCATCCAAAACCTTGATCTTCCAAGTTTGCTCCCTCGGGGCTTTGGCCTAAAATTGTAGCGTCACCATTGCCGTGGCATTTACCTACCGTATGTCCGCCGGCTGCAAGCGCCACAGTTTCCTCATCATTCATCGCCATGCGCTTAAAAGTAGTGCGCACATCCTGGGCAGTTCTCAAAGGATTTGGAATACCATCAACTCCTTCCGGATTTACATAGATGAGTCCCATTTGAACTGCGGCCAAAGGATTTTCTAAAGACTCACGATTTTGGTCACTATCATAACGATTTTTAGTTGCTGCCAGCCATTCCTTTTCCGATCCCCAATAAATATCTTTTTCGGGATGCCAGATGTCTTCACGTCCTCCCGCAAATCCAAATGTTTTCAATCCCATCGACTCATAGGCCATATTACCTGCTAAAATGAATAAATCGGCCCAAGATATTTTGTTGCCGTATTTTTTCTTGATTGGCCATAACAATCTGCGGGATTTGTCAAGATTTACATTATCGGGCCAGCTGTTAAGCGGTGCAAAACGCTGATTTCCGGTATTGCTACCTCCACGCCCATCAGAAATTCTATAGGTTCCTGCAACGTGCCAGGCCATACGCACCATCAAGCCGCCATAGTGCCCCCAATCTGCAGGCCACCAGTCCTGGCTGTCAGTCATTAATGCTTTTAAATCCTTTTTTACAGCCTCTAAATCCAGCTTTTTGAATTCTTCAGCATAGTTAAAATCGGCTCCCAAAGGATTTGTTTTGGTGTCGTGTTGGTGTAAGATGTCGAAGTTTAACGCTTTTGGCCACCAATCCATTACCGAGTTACTTACCTCAGTATTGGCTCCGTGAACAAACGGGCACTTACCGCCTCCATTAGTTGCTTTACTATTTTCCATATTTTCCCTATTTTAAAATTTGTAGCTATACAAATAAACATATTTGGAATCATATTTTTACATAAATTTAAATTATAAAATCTATATAATTATAAGAAAAATTTATATTATTCACAGGCGCCCGATTCTTAATTCCAGCGAAGTTAAAAAGATATTATTTGTCAATTAACAAGATAATCAGTTTTCAACAAAACCTATATTTACGCTATAAAATGAATAAAACTGCGAGAAAATCCCAAATATTTATTCCATAAATTTAAGTATTTTTTCGGGAATTAAGCACAAAAATTTGTAAAAAACAGTTGTAATTCTTTTAAAAAGCAAATTCTAAAAAAATAACAATTTTCATTTTACCTCAAAAAAACGCAAAGGGCCAAAATGAATCTTGAATGATGGATTATAAATTATCTGGTTACAATTTTTAATTATTAATTGAAGCTGCGTTAGGGATTGCGCGACCTGTTTGAGCGCATTTTTAGCTGTTTTTCACAACTAAAAAACGCGAGTAGCAAAAGCCCGACGTCTAATTATTTAAAATTAAAAAGCAACGGAAAAAGGAAGGTTACCAAGGCGGTCCAAATGCCATAAATCGGGATAAATAAGGCGATCACATTTTCAACTTTTTGCACTTCGGATTTTCCTTTCAGAATCAAAAATAATTTATGCGCCACTAAAATGAGGTTGATGAATATCAGCAAATTGGCACCTAAAACTGCGATTCTATTTGGCGTTATTCCAAATTCCACCAGGCGGAATGCGATGGCCGAAAGCGCCAAACCATTTAAAATAATGGTGAGTGCGGAAAGTCCGAATAAAAAGAAGATATTCCATTTTTCATTGGCGTTTTTTGTTGCAGCTGTTACTGAAAAAAGAATAATGGCCATTACGCCAATCAATAATGCATTAAATATTATCAAAAAATTTCGGTCGTTGTAGATGTTTTTCCCTGTGTAAATGATGGCGGACAGAAAAATCAAAAGCATTACAAAAACAATGGGCGTAAATATTCTTGCAATTACTGGGGAAATTTTATTCACCAATTGCGGATTGTTCCGAACCAGATAGGTGGCCAAAATAGGGATTGCAGGCGCTCCCCAAACTGCAATATGCTGCGCGAAAAAATCTTCAATTTTGAGACCGATCAATTCGAATAATCCAATGGTAATTCCGGTAAATAAAATACCCGAAAGCACCATAACGGCCGTCATTACCACAAAATCTCCATTGAATCGGAGGAAATCAATTTTCTTTTGGCTGTCGTTTATATGACCGCCCACAAAAGTATAGCCCACTAAAGTCCATAAAAATATAGGCAAATGAATGCAGGCCAAAATAATGGAATCACTTTTATCGTTATCGGGCAAAAAATTAATGTAGAATACCGACAACATAATAGCGATGAGCGGAAACAACAATTTATTGATTCCGAGATTTTGTTTATAAGCAAAATAGGCGGTTAGCATAGGAAATACAATAAATCCAATATTGCGCGGAAAAAAGAAATCCTCGTTTATGCTAAAAAATTGCGGAATTTGCGCAATAAGTCCGGCGATAAATATCATAACACCCACAAAAATTAGGTCGGTTTTGTGTCCCCAAAAAATTTCTTCCTGCGTATAATTGAGTCTTTCGTACCAAATTTGTGCGGTTGAATTTTCTTTAATAGTTGGATAAATTGCATTAAAAACCCTTTGAAAAGCTGTTTTGTTTTTCCTGTATAATTTTTCGAGCTGGCCTGGATTGTGAATGTTTTGCGTGATTTCTGCCTTCAAATTGGCCAATTCATCCTCCAATTGGGTTTTGGTAATTGTTGCCATAGTATTTGGTTTTAGATGTTTTTTGTTGTTTAAAATCGATTAAATAAAATCAGTTCGACAGGTCAATTAAGCGCTCAAGTGCGTCAATATGTTCACTAAAAGCTTTTTTTCCAGTGTTTGTTGTAGCGTATGAAGTGTTTGGTTTTTTTCCGATAAATTGTTTTTTAATGTCGATATATTTTAATTTTTCCAAAGCATTTAAATGACTCGCCAAATTGCCGTCAGTAATGTTCAACTGCGCTTTCAGCGTGGCAAAATCAACAAAATCATTCACCAGAAGGATTGACATAATGCCCAACCGCATCCTGCTTTCAAATGCCTTATTTAAATCATCAATATAATTTTTCACCGCTCGTGTTTAAAATAAATTTTCATGCCGTAAAACAAGTGCAGTACCCCAAACCCAAATGCCCAAAAAAGCAATCCGTATTCCATAAATATTGAGGCTACAAGGCCCACAGCCACTTCAATAATGCCTAAATAACGGATGTCATTTATGGTATATTTGCTGGCATTTATCAATGCCAATCCGTAAAAAATTAAGGTTGCCGGTGCCATTAAAGCAACATAACCGTGATGCCATAAAATAAGGCCATAAACACCGCCTGCTGCCAGAGGAATAAGCATATTTATCAAAAGTCGGGATGCTGTGGCGTCCCATACAGCCAAACCCCGTTTTTTAGCATTTCTGACAGCAAAAAAAATAGCTGTAAAAAGGGACAAAACCAACACCACCATAAAATCGGCAAACAGAAATGAATAAACAGCAGATTCTTTCGCCAAAGTTTGCCCGACAGCAAATTGATAATATCGCGGCTCAATTAAACCAATCCCGAGGAATAGGTATGCGGCTGCAACGCCCGTTATTGCAAACATCCCAACTATAATCCCCGCTATGCCGCTAAGGGATAAGAACCTTGAGGAACGCTCCATTAAATTGCGTATTTCCCTCAGTTCATTTAACTGATCTTGTTTTTTCTCCATCTATTTTAAAATTAAAAGTACTTTGAATTACAAAGTAATAAATAAATTAAATATCCACCAAATAAATTCCGATTAATTTTTCTTGATTTTACGAATAAAGTTGATGTGAATTGCATAACCCTAATTGATTATTTAATACAAATTTGCTTTTATATGAATTTATATATTATAACATCATAATATTATAATATATTTGTATTTTAATATAAACAAACCTATATGTCAAAAATTGATTACATAAAAACAAGCGAAATATTTAAAGCACTTTCAAACCCGATACGACTTCAAATGGTTGATTTTTTATTGGATGACGAATGTTGCGTGACCGATGTGGTAAATGAGCTTGGAATTTCACAGTCCGCATCCTCCCAGCACTTATCAATCCTGAAAAACAGCGGAATTGTATATCCCGAAAAACACGGCACAAGAACCTGTTATAAAGTAAACAATAAGTTAACTAAAGAAATAATAAACCTTTTAAAAAAAATCAATAATGATTAAAAAAATGATTCAGGCGGTAATGCCTTCGCAAAAAATGATTGAAATGTTTACTTTAAAATTAGAAAGTAAACAACCAATTGAAACAATTGCCCAAGAAGTAAGCACGAAATGTGAAAATCATAAATTTGCACTACTTCAAACGTATGTCTACCATGATATTGTGAAGGAAAAAGGTTTTCCAATCAAGCGAAAAGTGTTTATTTATGAAATTTGCCAGGCAAAAACAGCGGCATTAATGCTGACAAGCAATCCTGAATTTTCAATTTTTATGCCTTGTAAAATTGCATTGTATGAAGATGAAGGAAAAACGATTATTTCAACAATGAATATGGAAATTATGCTGAATGCCGTAAAGTCAAATCCGGATTTATACACAGAAGCAATCTCCCTTTTTGGCAAGTTAAAATTATTAATGACATCGTTGTCTGAAGTTTAGTTAAAAATAAATTTTAAAAAGAAAAAAATAAAGATTTTCTTAATATAGAAAGTTGTATTTTTCTTACAGTTGAAGGTGTAAATTGTGATACAGATTAACACTGACCAAACAGTTATTATTATATTGTCATAAGTTGGCAAAAGTTAAATTTTATTAGCAACACAAAAATGCACTAATAATTAAATTAACTAGCCAAAAAAATATTTGGCGCTTTAAGTAATAGTTTATAAATTAGTGAACTATTAAACATTTAAACTATGATAAACAAAAAAATCTTTAAACTTCACGCTGATGTTTGTAAAGCATTGGGGCATCCTTTACGAATTGAGGTTATTGACTTATTGCAGGATAAGGAACTTTGTTTTTCTGATATTCTTGCTGTGACAGGAGGTTTAAAATCCAATCTTTCCCAACATCTTTCTGTAATGACCAAAAAGAATATCTTAAAAATGAAAAGAGAAGGACAATGTAATTACTATTCACTTTCATCTGATAAAGTGGCTCAAGCCTGCCAACTAATGCGTGAAGTACTTATTGACAGCATTAAAAATCATATAGGCCTAATTGAAAAAATGTAATCTTAAAAATTATGAACAAGACAATATTAATATTAGGAGCAGGCACTGGAGGAATTATCACTGCTAAAGAATTAAGTAAAAAAGTTGGTAACAAATCAAAAATCATCCTATTTGAAAAGGAAGAAAAAAATGTTTTTGAACCTTCTTTACTCTGGCTAATGGTTGGTAAAAGAAAGCCACAACAGGTATACAGAAGCACAAATAAATTAGCTAGTGCAGATATTGAAATAGTAATAGGTGAAATTGAAAATTTAAATCCTGAAAACATCTCAGTTACAGTAAAAGGAAAAGAATATAGTGGTGATTATATGGTTATTTCGCTTGGCGTAGAACAACTTAGTGAATACAACCTTAATCAATACGGACACGATTTTTATACACTTGACGGAGCAACCAACTTTAATGAAGAGCTTCAAAACTTTAAGGGTGGTAAAATTGTAATTTTAGTTCCTTCTTTACCATTCAAATGCCCTGCAGCTCCTTACGAAGCAACAATGCTTGTAGAAAGTTATATCCGTAAAAAAGGATTAAACTCTAAAACCGAAATTTTCCATTTTACGCCTGAATCTGGTCCAATGGGAGTAGCAGGCAAAGAGTTATCGGGTGCAGTTAGACAAATAGTAGAAAAGAAAGGTATAAAATATTTCCCTGAGCATCAAATAACCTCTGCAACAGAAAAAAAGTTGGTTTTTAGTAATGGTAAAACTCTTGAATATGATTTATTGGCATATACCCCTAAACATCAATGCCCAAAAGTAATTGCAAATACTGTTTTAGTTGGTAAATCAGGGTGGGTAGAAGTTAACCGAAATACTATGGAAACAGATTTTGATAATGTATATGCTATTGGCGACATTACTTTTATCCCGCTTGAATTAGGTAAGCCGCTACCTAAAGCCGGTGTATTTGCGCATTACCAAGCAGAAATAGTTGCACATAATATTGCGCAAAAAATTAATAAAAAAAACGATTTCAAAACTTTCAATGGTGATGGTCAATGCTTCTTGGAAATGGGTGATGGCAAGGCTGGTTATGCAGGCGGTAATTTCTATGGCTCACCCTTGCCAATTGTAAAAATGAAAAAGCCTGGATTTTTCTGGCATTGGACAAAAATATGGTTTGAAAAAATTTGGTTTTTTAAATACTTCTAACTGAAAATTCTATGAAAACAATTCTTAAAATAGTTGTTTTAATTTTGATGTTGAGCAGTTGCAACAATAACAAAGCGCAACAATCGGGATCAATTATTGAAAATATTGATGCAAAAACATTTAAAGAATTTGTTGATGCAGGCAACGGAATTATTCTGGATGTGAGAACCCCGTATGAGGTTTCGGATGGATTTATCGATAATGCAAGCACCATCAATTTATATGATGATGATTTTATTGCCAAAATTAATTTGATTCAAAAAGACAAGCAAATATATGTGTATTGCAAATCAGGCCCAAGAAGCTCAAAAGTAGCTGAGTTACTAAGAAAAAACGGGTTCAGCAAAGTATATAATTTAAAAGGCGGAATCGATGAATGGAAAAATAAAGGCTTCCCAATTGTTAAACCTGACATCATAATAGATGAAAAAATTCAGCAAATAACTTTAACCGATTTTAAAAATTTGCTGTCAACCAACAAACTTTTATTGGTTGATTTTCATACATTGTGGTGTGCGCCGTGCAGAAAGATGGTTCCAATTGTTGATGGAATTGAAGCACAATACAAAGACAAAGTTGTTGTAATGAGAATTGATGTCGATAATAGTAAAGAGGTTGGAAAAGCCTACAGTATTCAAGGTGTTCCTGTATTTATTCTATTTAAGAACGGAAAAGAAATATGGAAACACAATGGTTTGATTTCAGAAGAAGAATTAAGAAAACAAATAGAAGAAAATTTATAACAATTAAACATTAAAACTATGATGCATGGAGATTATTGGGGAATGGGCTGGGGAATGTGGATTATTCCTGTCCTTTTTGTTGTGCTAATTATTTTTCTTACCAGAAATAATAATGTACAATCACAAAATGAAACCCCTTTGGGAATTCTTAAAAAAAGGTATGCAAAAGGAGAAATTACCAAAGAACAATATGAAGAAATGAAAAAAAACATTTTATAATTTAAAAACAAGTAACCATGAAAATTTTAATTTTGATTAATGATGCTCCTTACGGAACAGAAAAAGCATACAATGCTTTACGACTTGCAAATCAACTTGGCAAAGAACACGACAATGTTGAAGTGAGAATTTTTCTAATGGCAGATGCCGTCAGCTGCGCCATTGCAAACCAAAATACACCCAATGGCTACTACAACATAGAAAGAATGTTTAAATATTCCATAAACAAAGGTGCTAAACTCAAAATTTGCGGCAGCTGTGCAGATGCTCGTGGTTTGAAAAACATTCAACTCATAGAGGGTGCTGAAATTAGCACAATGGCAGAATTCACAAGCTGGGTAGTTGATAGTGACAAGGTATTAACTTTTTAATAATTAAATAGCCCTCAAACAACTGTTTAGAATAAGCAAATAGAATTTTTTTTGATAATAGCTAAGATGAAAAATGTAACACTGGGACTCAAAGAAAACTGGAAACAGTTTACATTGCTCGTAATCATTAATGGTTTTGTTGGCGGTATGGTGGGATTGGAACGTTCCATTCTTCCTCAAATTGCAGAACAGGAATTTGCCATTGCCGCCAAAACAGCTATTCTTTCCTTTATTATTGTTTTTGGTATTGTAAAGGCCATTACCAATTATTACACAGGAGCATTGGCCAATAAATACGGCAGAAAAAATTTATTGGTTGCCGGATGGCTTATTGCAATTCCAATTCCTTTTATCTTAATGTATGCGCCAAATTGGAACTGGATTATTGCCGCCAATGTACTTTTAGGAATCAACCAGGGTTTAACTTGGTCGAGCACGGTTGTTATGAAAATTGATCTTGTCGGCGAAAAGCAAAGAGGTTTTGCAATGGGGCTCAATGAATTTGCCGGCTATCTTTCAGTAGCCATAATTGCATTTTTAACAGGCTGGATTGCCGGTAACTATGGCATCAGGCCCTATCCTTTTTACTTGGGGTTTGTTTTGGTGTTTTTTGGACTCATTGGAAGTATTTTCTGGATTAAAGACACCAAACATCACGTTGCCAAAGAAACGANNACACAGGCCGGGTTAATTAACAATTTGAATGACGGAATGGTTTGGGGAATATTCCCAATATTGCTGGCCAACAAAAATTTTACCATTGAACAAATTGGTGTCATAGCCGCAATTTATCCTGGCGTTTGGGGACTTGGGCAACTTTTTACAGGTAAAATGGCCGACAAATTTTGCAAAAAAGATATGCTCTTTTCCGGAATGTTTTTACAGGCCATCGCATTGGTTTCATTTGTTTGGGCAAATACGATGTTCGAATATGCAGTGCTTTCATCGGTTTTGGGCTGGGGAACCGCAATGGTTTATCCAACATTTTTAGCAACGGTGGCAGAAAATACACATCCGCAGGACAGAGCAAAAAGCATCGGAATATTTCGGCTTTGGAGAGATTTAGGCTATGCAATAGGTGCAATTTTAACTGGAATAATAGCAGATTTAATTAGTATCAATGCTTCAGTGCTTTTTATTGGTTTCCTTACTTTCCTGTCTTCAATGATCATCTATTTCAGAATGAGATGCGGTGAGGGCTCTTCTGTAAAAATATTGCATTGGATTTTACGTAAATAACCTAATAAAATGAAAACACCAGACAACTGCATCACCCTTGATATTTTGCAACAAAAACTGAAAAGCAAAACCGAAATCATCATTATTGATGTAAGAAGCAATGAAGAATATAACGAAAAGCATATTCCCAATGCCATCAATATTCCACTTGAAAAATTAGAGGACAAAGCAAAAACTTTTGACAGAAATAAGTTTTACATAACCGTTTGCGGCAAAGGCGGAAACCGCTCCGCTACAGGAGCAGAAAAATTAAATCAAATGAATTTCAATGCACTTTGGCTTTGTGGCGGAACATTCGGTTGGTTCGAATAAAACATAAACCCTAAAGATTTTTATCCATTTATTTGAAGTACGATTTCCTGCCAATTTGATTTTTTGGCAAGAAAATGTTTTCAAAAATTAATAAAAAAACATCAAGAATTGAAATTTTAATGCTGATTTTCAACCTGAATGAGTTCTAAACCCTGATTGATTCCTTTTTCCATAGCGGGCACGCCGCGATCCATCCAAACTGGTTTTAAATCACCTTTTAAATAATAATCAAAAAACTGTGCCATTCTGATATTGAAATCCTTGCGATTTTGATATTTTACGGGCCAGTGCGGTTCCTCATTATAATTTAAAAACCAGGATGGTTTTCCCAACCTTCGCAAGGCGGTAAAAAATTCAATTCCCTGATACCAAGGCACGTGACCATCGGCATCATTGTGCATAATTAACAAAGGGGTATTTATTTTATCCATATTAAAAATAGGAGAATTTTCAATATAACGGGCAGGATATTCCCAAGGAGTTCCACCAATTCTGCTTTGCGTATGCTCGTATTGAAACTGTCGGCTTAAGCCTGTCCACCAACGAATTCCGCCGTAAGCACTTATCATATTTGCCACAGGCGCGCCAGATTCCGCCGCCTTAAAAATATTGGTTTTAGTCACCAAATAAGCAATTTGNNATATTATCTTTGTCTATAAATCCTTTTTCTATCAATGAAGTGATTCCGGGAATTACACAATTGAAAGCACTCTCACCGGGGTAACCGATACGATAATGAATATCAGGATTGAAAATTACATATCCGCGACTTGCATAAAAGCTATAATTGATGGAAGATCGCCCGTAAGCAGGCGCCCTATGGTTATTCAAATCATCCGAACTTTTTTCATAAAAATTGACCAATAATGGGTATTTTTTATTTGGATCAAAATTTTCGGGCTTTATCAACATTCCGGTAAGTTCAATACCATCTAAGGAAATCCAATTTATCAACTCGGCAGTTCCCCAATTATAGTCGCTTTGCTGCGGATTAGCATCGCTTATTACAACAGGGTTTTTAAAATTTAAATCGGAATAAAGGATGTTTGGAAATTCGGTAAAAGATTCTCGGGTAAAAATTACTTTTTCATTATCTCTGGCTTTTACGGGCGTTGAATAACTGTAAGGTTCCATAATAAGCTGTTCCCCTTTTAAAGTTTTAAAATTCAATTTATAGTAACCAGAATATTTATTAACTTCATTAAAATTGGTTAACAGCCAATCTTTATTGGTTGAAATAAATCGCTCTTCAGGATCCGTTTTTGCATATCTGAAAACTATTTTACCATCCCGGCCATTGGTTAATTTTCTGCTTTGACCATTTTCCGGATTGAATTCCCAAATATCATATCTGTCATAAATGATAATAGCTGCATCATTAGCCGTCCAACCTGCTAAACCATAAGAATTGGGATGATCGGGTGAATCATTTAATTCATCATAAAAAACTTTGCCGGAAGTCAGTTTTTTTACCTTTTTTGAAGCTAAATGAACCGTAAACCATTCTCGGTCAACAGCATTGTATCCATAGGCATATTTTCCGTTAGGGCTCAACATCACGCGCCCGGCTATATTTTTTAATATTTCTGTGGTTTCACCAGTATTAATATTAACCACGGAATAATCCCTTGCGTTTTGGCCAGTCCACTGACTTTCCAATTCATAAGGCATTGAAGCATTTACCAAAGCAAACGCTGCATTTCCCTCATTTCCAATTTCAGCTTCCGGAAATTCAAGGATTGCCAACTGAAATAATTTGTCATTGTTTAAATGAATGACCGCATCAAAAGATTTCTTTAAATCATTTTTAAGCTGAAGTTCTTGCACGGTATATAATTGCGGTTCATTGTAGATCCACACTTCAACATTTACAATTTCTTCGGCTAACAACATCGTATCTTTAACGACGGGCGGCTTTGCCAAGCCAAAATAAAGTTTGGTTTCATCTTTTGAAAAAGTGATTTTTCCATCGGCAGAAACCAGATAATTTTTTGGTGCAGAAGTATTGTCAACTTGTTTTTTAGCCAATTTATTCCCATCACGCCAAATATACAATTCATTAGGCCGCACCTGAACTTTTGTGGTATCTGCATCAACAATAAAACCTAAATTTTTGCCTGAATCACTAAAAGCTAACTGCGCATATTTTGCTTTATCGCTTTTAAAAATATTGCTGATTTTGTTGCTCTCCAAATCGATGATATAAACCCCTTCACCCGAAGTTGAATCAACACCCGATGTAACGTAAGCCAATCGTTTTCCCTCTTTTGCAAAAATGAAATCCTTCACAAATTTAACCGTGTCCTGCTTGCCCGAGTTAAGATTTCTGATGACCAAATGATAACCTGTGTCCTTCCCTACTTTTTTTATCTTTTTTACGGTTTTCGGCCTGATGCTGTCGGCTGCTTTATTTTCAGTTTTTTTCTTTTTGTCTTCCTTTGCTTCATCCAACAAATAAGCCACATAACCTTCCCATTTTTCAGGGATTTTATAGGACTTCACATTGGCAATTTTAAGCAAAGATTTATCCGTTAAATTATAGATGCCCAAGCTGTCTTTTGGGAGTTTTTCTTTATCAATTTTTTTTCGTTGCAATGCTCTGATGCTGTCTTTAAAAGGCTTAACCGTAAAAATTGCAAACTTAGCATTGTAGGAAAATTTACCTTCTTCACCTCTATGGTGTTCAAAAATTAGGTTGGCATTGGCATCTTTTATTTTTAAAAATTGATCTTGCTCCCCTTTTTCCAAAGAATACATTATAAAATATCCATCAGAAGAAATGGCTTTGTTCTTAATAGAATTCCAAATTTCAACATCGTCGTGGTCCAATATTTTTTTTTGCGCTGAAATTGTTATTGAAACAAATAATAATAAAATTGACAAAAATGTTTTCATAAAATAAATTTAAAACTAAACGATAAATATAGGTATTCAAATGAATATAAAATAAAAAAAAGCAATTGTAAATTGACAACAAAAAGCGGACTGATTTATAAAATTAGTTTGAAGAAATTCCCTGTTTAAAACAAAAAAGCCTCTACATTTCTGTAAAGGCTTTTTATGATTGGGCTCCTATTATTATTCGAAGTTGACACCAACTTTTCGTAAAATTACGGTCTAAAGATGTTAATAAATAGCCTTAAACCTTACTATTTTCTTGAAATGAATCCATTTTGCTGACGATTTCAGGTAATTTGGATGTTGTCAAAGTATGTATTTGCTGATATCAATTAAAATGTAACTTCAATTTATTTTAAAGAAAATTACAAGTTTTAAGAATCCTATTTACAACAAAGTCTTTATCTATTTTTTTTACTGCTTCAGGCTAATGTTTTTTCCCATTGCCATTACCATTTGACTTTTGGTTTCCGTTACCGTTGCCTTTTGGCTTATAGTTTCCGTTTCCATTGCCTTTTGGCTTATAGTTTCCATTACTGTTGCCTTTAGACTTATAGTTTCCGTTTCCTCTTTTATTGCCAATTGATTTTTGATGTTTTCCTTTATATCCCTTTGCGTATTTAACCTTGTGGTGTTTAAAATAAGCGTGAGGCCAATTACCGCGATAACTTGTCAATACCACTTTATAGCCATTATATAAATCGTAGTCTCTATATTGCCTTGGAAGATAAGAATGACGAACCCAAGAGTTTCCTGAAATATAAATAAAATTGGAATTTTGAACATCGTAATAAGCTTGTACATCAGGCAAGTAATAATAACGAACGTTAGAATAACCTGACGGACCCCATTGCGGAGGCGTACCAACATTTAAATTTACGGAGATTTGAGCCTGCGTTTCGCTTGCAAAAATTAATCCTATTCCGAGAATTATAAATTTTATTGCTTTCATATTATTGTGTTTTATGTTAATTATTAAAAAATAAAAATTCGCTATTATTTGTAAAAAAGTAAATTAACAAGTATGAAATTTTTAAACTTTTATATTTACACTGGTTTCTACTCCTTTTATACAAATAACCACCATACTTGTATATAAAGGGTCTAAACCAAAAACCCTGCCATAAAATAATGCTGTAATTTTATCTTTTCCGAAATTTATTTTGATTTATTGAAAGAAGCGGTAAACTGAAAATGCCAAGAAGGTTTTTCAAAAAAAGCACTGTAAAACTGGAATATCCTAAATTGTAATACAACACCAAAGCAGATTATTTTTAATCCTTTCTTTCTTCAAGCATTTCAACAAAAACCTTGCGAATAATAAAAGGTTCCAAGGTTATTCATCCTAAAACCTACCTAAATTGTTAAAATCAGTTTGCTTTTTGCTGAATATTTACAGCTTTTGGAAAAAATGCAATTATTTAAGAAGTAACAATAAGGCAATAAAAAAGGACCACTATAATTAGCAATCCTTTTTTAGGGTTTAATTTATTTCTTACTAAAAATTTAACTCTTATTTGAACCAAAAGTAGTCAAAAGATAACTTGTTAATTTTCAGATGTTAATATGTTATTAACATCTTTATTCACAAAATTATGAATCATAATTTTGTGAATAAAGTCTGTTACATATCTTTTTAAACCACCCTTCTTCATTTTTGTTGATCTCATGTAAGGAAAGTTGTGGTAAATGAAAGCAGATGATACAAAATAGCCACTCAATTTCTTGAATGGCTTTTTTTCTCCCCCTATTACTCGAAGTTGCAACCAACATTTCATAAAATTACGGATTGATGATGTGAACAAGTAGCATTAAACCTAAAAAATTGTTAAAGCATTCCAAATTTTTATTGATGATTTATATTAATTGGTTTGGCTAAATAATCAACTACTGAAGAAAAAAAATAATACTGGAAATGTGGGATATTTTTCAATATCACAGCATTAAAGTTAAGGACCCTAAAATATTTTGAGTTTTAGCAATTGATCATCGAAAAAAGATTTTGAAATTTATATGCAAAAAATATTTATTTTTGCCAAGATGTTTAAAAGGAAACTCTCCATACTATTTCTTTTTTCAGCTTGTTTGCTTTTTATAGGGCAGGGCTGGTTTCTGCACACCCATATTGAAGCGCATCAGCACGATGGAGAACATCACCACCATCACGAGGGGGATTTGGAAGACAATAGTTTGCCTTTATTATTGTCACATTTCAATCATACTTCAGACAATCATTTACATAGTCATATAGGAGATGTCGTTACAATTGTTAAAAAAGTTCCTACGCAACTAATTGCACTAAACACCGATTTATCCTATTCAAAATCTATAAAATTACCTTTTAAAAAAGAATTGGTTCAAAATAAAGAACCGTTCATTTTTATTTCTCCACATTTACGCTCTTTGCAACTTCGTGGCCCGCCCACACTTTATAGCTAAACTATTCAAAAATTGAATTACAGGACACTTATTGCCTTTTTTGGGCTTTAAGTTATTTTCATATGTTGCTATTTATTGTTTTTTATCGGTCATATGTAATTCGCATATTTCATCACAATAAGCGACATATTTTTATAATGCTCATTTCATATATACTAATTTCTAAAATCAAAATCAATGAAAAAATTATTGCTTTCAATCGCAGTTGCAGGAATGCTATTTACTGCCTGTAACGGTAAGAAAACCGAAGCGCAGGGTCAAGATGGAGTACATCAACACGCAGACGGTGAAGCACATCAAAATCACGAAACTGATACCGTTGTTCAAGAAGAATTTACTGTAGGGAAAGACAGTATCGCTCCCCAAGAAGTACACGATCACACGACCGGAGAAAAACACGAACATTAATCTATTTAGATGCCTGTGATTATTAAAATTACAGGCATCAAATTAATCATTATCCTATATGAAAATTATACAAAAAATAATGTTGCTTGGTATATTCATTATCGCATTTACAAGCTGCAACAAAAAAGCGGAAACAAAAGAAGGTTCGGCCTTAGAACCATTGGCTTACACACTCTATACCGAAAATTCAGAATTGTTTGTAGAGTTCAAACCTTTGGTGGTTGGTGAAATTTCAAAGTTTGCTGCCCATTTTACTATTTTGGGTGAAAATTTTAAAGCATTAACCGATGCTAAAATTACTGTCAGTTTGATTGTTGGGGACAAAGGCATCAAGAATTCTGTTGCTGCACCAAGTTCACCGGGAATTTTTCGTTTGGCTTTAAATCCAACAACGGCAGGAACAGGAACTTTGGTATTTGATATACAAACCAAAGATTTTACTGATAAAATCACGATAGAAAATGTGGTGGTTTATCCGGATACGAAAACGGCCTTGGCACAACCACCTGAAGAAGCAGAAAGTGGCGCTATTTCTTATTTGAAAGAACAAGCCTGGAAAGTGGAATTTGCCAACAAAGCGGTAATAAAACAACCCTTTAATGATGTTATCAAAACAAGCGGGCAAATTCTTTCCGCGCCCGGTGATGAAATGATTGTGACGGCAAAAGCAGGAGGTGTTGTTGCGTTTTCAGGCAAAAACACCATTGTGGGTTCTGCCGTAAATTCAGGAAGTTCCCTTTTTACCATTAGTGGCGGCGATATGACTGAAAGTAATATTGATGCTTCAGTAAAAGAAAACAAAGCCAATTATTTAAAAGCTAAAGCGGATTATGAGCGTTCTAAATCGCTGGTTGCGGATAAAATAGTTTCTGAAAGAGACCATCAACAAGTAAAATTACAATTTGAAAATGCACAAACTGCCTATGCCACTGTTTCCAAAAATTATGGTTCTAAAGGTCTAAATGTGCTGGCTCCAATGTCGGGTTTTGTTAAGAATGTACTGGTAACCGAAGGGCAATATGTGCCATCGGGAACACCATTGGCCACGATTTCAAAAAACAAGAAATTGATTGTGCAGGCCAATGTTTCCCAAAACTATTTTAGCAGGTTGTCGAGCATAACTTCTGCCAATTTTAAAACGCCACAAAGTGATGTTGTTTATAACACTACTGCCCTGAACGGTAAAATTATTTCTTATGGAAAAAGTGCTTCTGCTGCCACACCATTTATACCTGTGACTTTTGAAATTGACAATGAAGGACAGTTGGTTTCGGGATCGATCGTTGAAATTTATCTTAAATCTTCTCCCATTGCAGATGCTTTGGTAGTTCCGGTTTCTGCACTTATTGAAGAACAAGGTATTTTCTATGTGTATGTGCAAACCGGTGGCGAAAGTTTCCAAAAAAGAGAAGTGAAATTAGGCGGCAGTGATGGCTTAAATGTACAGGTTTTATCTGGTATTTCTGAAAACGAAAGGGTAGTTACCAAAGGTGGTTACCAAATTAAACTATCCAGTGCATCGGGCGCATTGCCTGCTCACGGACACGAACATTAATCTGTAACGTATGCTCAATAAAATAATTAAATTTTCGCTGCAAAATCGATTTTTTGTAGTGATAGCATCGGTTTTGTTACTGATTTTTGGCAGCGTTATCGCATCCAGAATGGAAGTCGATGTGTTTCCGGATTTAACGGCTCCTACGGTAGTTGTGCTTACTGAAG
>DPCK01000160.1 GCA_003516285.1 Lutibacter sp.
GTGGTCAATATCACTGGAATTTGCATTTATATGCTGTTTTGTATTTTTTAACTGTATTAAGTGCATATTCTTTCCCAATTAACATTTCCATTTCTTCATTGTGATTTTTAAAAATCTCTAGAAGCATTATTTGTTTTTCTCCATGACCTAAATAACTGTTTTTTATTGCTTCGGAAGTTATTTTTGTGCCACTTCTCAAAAGTTGTTGTTGGATGTCGTAAATTTTATTTCTTAAGGCATCCAAATAATTATTAAAATTCGTTACTTCTTCTTTTGTCCCTGATAATTTTCCTGCTTTATGATTCCATTTTGACACATTAACTTTCCTATGAACACTTAATTCACTTCGCCTGCCATTTACTGTGATTCTCATATAAACCGGTACTTTTTTGGCTAAATCAATGTCATTTCGTTTAGGGTAAAACAGTACAGAAAATGTATTTTTCATAAAAAGTGTTTTTTTACTCACCGAATATACAATAAAATAATTAAATATTTAAAAAATAAGTCGAAAAAAAGTAGTGTGTAAAATTCTAATATACAATTAATTATATATTAATCGGTGAGTATTTTTATTTTTTATAAAGACTCACCGATAACCTCTCTTTTTTAATAGTATTAAATCAATGTATTTGAGACTAGATAAAATTAAAAAACCTGTAAATCAATTATTTACATGTTTTTTATATTATTTGATGTGATAATAGTGGAGACGCCGGGAATCGAACCCGGGTCCAAACAAGCAACCAAAATACTTTCTACATGTTTATTTTTCGATTGGTTTTCGACTTAAAGCTGACCGAAAACAGCCCACTTTAAGCTTAGTTTCTTAAGTTTCAAAATGCCAACGAAACAATGGCAAATCTATGTTAACTTTTACGATGCCTCTTTATTGACCGCCGCTAACCAAGGCTTTCAAGAGACATTCAGCTTTCACACCTAGTGTGACAAGGCTCATCCTACTGTGATTCGGATTAAGCAGCTAAAGCGTAGTTATCTTCGCCGTTTAAATTTTTGAAATTGAGATTTACGAGTGCTATTTCATTACTCGACATGCTTATACCTTAATTGACCTTGCAGTCAAAACCAGTCGTCCCCAATAAATCAAAGAACCAATTCTTCTCAGAAGAATGCAAATGTATAAAAATTCAATCAGATTATTGTTTGTAATATCCTTTAATTCCTGATATCTTTGAAGCAAAACTTATACCAAATTACACAATGAAGATTGGAATCCTTAAAGAAAGAAAAAATCCGCCCGACAGAAGAGTCGTGTTATCTCCAAAAAAATGTGCCGAACTTTTAAAAATTTATCCACAACTGGAAATCAAAGTTGAAAGTTCTGATTCTCGTTTTTTTTCTGATGAAGATTACAGAAAGGAAGGAATTTCGGTTTTTGAGGAGGTGTCGGATTGTGATGTGTTGTTGGGCGTAAAAGAAGTGCCAATTGACAATTTAATTGCAAATAAAAAATATTTTTTCTTTTCTCATACCATAAAAAAACAAAAATACAACCGCAATTTATTGAGGGTAATTTTGGATAAAAATATTGAGTTGTATGACCATGAAACCATTGTTGATAAAAATAACATCAGGTTGGTGGCTTTTGGGATTTATGCAGGTTTTGTGGGCGCTTACAATGCTTTTAGAACCTATGGCTTAAAATTTAATTTATTCAATTTGCCAAAAGGGGAAGAACTGCACGATAAAAAAATGCTGATCGCTGAGTTGAAAAAATTAAAATTGCCGGCCATTAAAGTTGTTTTAACAGGAAAAGGAAGGGTAGGAAATGGCGCAAAAGAAATGTTAGATGGTATGAAAATGCGCGAAGTTACGGTTGATGAATTTTTAACCCAAACTTTTGAGGACGCGGTTTATGTGCAAATTGATGTGTTGGATTATAATAAAAGAAAAGATGGCATTGTAAAAGATGAAAATGATTTTTTCAAGAATCCGCAAGAATATGAAAGTGATTTTATGCGCTTTGCCAAAGTGGCAGATGTTTATATAACAGGCCATTTTTACGGTGTTGGCGCGCCATATATTTTTACGAAAGAAGATGCCAATTCTTCCGATTTTAAGATTAAAGTAGTCGCCGATATCAGTTGCGACGTAGACGGACCAGTGGCTTCCACCATTCGTTCTTCCACCATTGAAGACCCAATTTATGGGTACAATCCAAAAACAGGTCAAGAAGTAAATTTTATGGATAAAGACGCCATAGCCGTTATGGCGGTTGATAATTTGCCCTGTGAATTGCCAAAAGATGCTTCTGAGGGTTTTGGAGAGCAATTTGCAAAAAATGTGATTCCGGCTTTTTTCAATAATGATGAAGATGGCGTGCTGCAAAGAGCCAAAATGACCGAAAACGGAAAGCTTACTGAAAAGTTCAACTATTTGCAAGATTTTGTTGATGGAAAATAATCAGCAACATTTGTTGGAACAATTGGCAAACACCAAAATGCCTTTCGGAAAATACAAGGGAAAATATTTAATCGATTTGCCCGAATTTTATCTGGTTTGGTATCGCAACAAAGGTTTTCCTTCCGGTAAACTTGGAGAAATGATGCATTTGGTTTATGAAATTCAGTTAAACGGATTGGAAGATTTGGTGAGAAGACTTAAAATTTAAAAAAGCCCCCTAACCTCCGAAAGGGGATTTTAAAAAAGTTAAAAGTTAAAAGTTTGAAATGTTTGGATTTTGAAACTTGAAACTTGAAACCAAAAAAACCAATAAACAAAGTCTTTACTTTTTGAAATTAAAATAAACAAGTCCATAAATAATATGACAAATTCCAAAAGCAAATCCCCACAGATAGAACGCTAAATTCGGAAATATGATTGCTAAAATGCCAAGGATTATGAAAACGAATCCAAAAATGGCAGTAGCGCCAAAAGTGTGTTTGTTTGAAACGATTCCTGCAATTCCGTAAAGTATCAGGGAAGCGGGAATGATGAGTTTTAAGAGTCCGTTTACCATCAGAAAATATAAAATAATTCCGCCAAGCAACAAAAGCACCAAATAAAAGCGTCGAATTTTTTTGGCTTTAAAATCCCATTTTCTCAAATAATTTTTTTTTCTTCTTCTCTTATTAATTAAGACAATTGTAAAATAGCTAATTAAAATATACAGGAAAGAGATGCCAAAAATCAAAATTTCAAAAAAAGAAATCGGCAACATAGAGACACCTGCTGAACCAGAAGAATATTGAGACAGTAAAAGATGAATTCCAAAAATAAAAATTAAAGAAATTACGCCAACGAAAATTCCGGTGATTCCCCTCAACGATAAGTTGTGAATTTTTTTATTCAATCTTTCAATAAATTTAGCAAAAGCTAAAACTACGAAAAAAAACTGTTTAAAAATTATAACTTTTCAACAATGAAATGTTATTAACTAATTAAAATTTAACACAACTTACGCTCAATTTTTCAATAATTTTATAGCTCGATTTTACACAACCATAAACCTACTTAAAAATGACAGAAGAATTAGTGTTCCCAAAAACCTTTACATATAACGATTTGTTAAAGAGTAACTTAGCGTATTTTAAAGGTGATGAGCTTGCAGCGACTACGTGGATGAATAAGTATGCGATGAAAACCAAAACAGGTGAGTTTTTAGAGTCAACTCCCAATGATATGCATCAACGTATGGCTGCGGAATTTGGCAGGATAGAAAAGAAATATCAAGAAGGGGAAAAGAAAGGTGAAGGACTATCGGAATATGGGAAAAATCGAGAATTTTTATCAGAAAAAGCCATCTTTAATTTATTTAAAGATTTCAAATATGTGATTCCGCAGGGAAGCGTCATGTCTTCTTTGGGAAACAATAATGTCATTGCTTCTTTGTCCAATTGTGTGGTGGTTCCGGCTGTTTATGATTCTTACGGAGGCATATTTCATACAGACCAGCAATTGGCGCAATTGTTTAAAAGACGATGCGGTGTTGGGGTGGATTTATCGAATTTAAGGCCAGGCGGCGCCCAAGTTTCAAATGCTGCTGGAACCACAACCGGAGCGGTTTCGTTTATGAACCGTTTTTCAAATACCACCAGGGAAGTTGCCCAAAACGGCAGGAGAGGCGCGTTAATGCTTACGATGGACATTGCGCATCCTGATATTGAAGATTTTGTAACCATCAAACAAGATTTGACCAAAGTGACCGGAGCCAATATTTCTATTCGCTTGTCCGATGAATTTATGGTTGCCGTGGTTAATGACGACGATTTTACCTTAAGATGGCCAATTGACAGCAAAACACCAACTTATAAAAAAGTAATTAAAGCAAGATCGCTTTGGGATGTCATTATTTCTTGCGCACATAACACCGCCGAGCCAGGTTTGATATTTTGGGACCGTCAGCATTTCTATTCAACATCTTCCATTTATCCCGGATTTAAAAACAGTTCCACAAATCCTTGTTCGGAAATTGCAATGCAAGGCGGCGACAGCTGTCGTTTAATAGCCATTAATTTATACAGTTTTGTTGATAACCCGTTTACGGAAAAAGCCAAATTCGATTTTAAGAAATTCTATGAAGTGGTNNGATTTGGAGTTGGAAGCCGTCAATAAAATTTTCAATAAAATAATGCACGATAAAGAGCCTGATGAAATTAAACAGGTTGAAATAGATACTTGGAAATTGTTATATAAAACAGGTAAAAAGGGTAGAAGAACAGGATTGGGATTTACTGCTTTGGCTGATGCAATGGCGGCTTTGGGCAAAAAGTTTGATACCGATGAAGCGATTGCAGTTGTTGACGAGATTATGAAAACCAAATTGAGAGGCGAGTTCGACAGCAGCATTGATATGGCAATTACCCGTGGAAAATTCGAGGTTTTTAACCCTGAAATTGAAAAATTTTCTGAGTTTGTGCAAATGATGGAAAAGGAATTCCCCGATGTTTATGCACGAATGATGAAATACGGAAGAAGAAATATTTCAATCAGCACCGTGGCGCCAACAGGAAGTTTAAGTATGCTGGCACAAACATCATCAGGTATTGAGCCGGTGTATTTATTGTCGTACAAAAGAAGAAGAAAAGTAAATCAGGACGATACAAATGCCAAAGTTGCTTATGTTGACGATATGGGCGATGCGTTTGAAGAGTTTGAAGTGTATCATCCAAAATTAAAACAATGGATGGATGTTACAGGAAAGACAGACATTAAAGAAAGTCCGTACAGCGGTTCAACAGCCCCTGAAATCGATTGGAAAAAACGTATTGAAATGCAATCGTTGGTTCAAAAATACACCACGCATTCNNATCAGTTCAACCATAAATTTGGCCAGCGACGTACCTGTTGATTTGGTTGGCGATATTTATATTGAATCCTGGCGAAAAGGTTTAAAAGGAATTACGGTTTACAGAGATGGCTCACGAAGCGGAATTTTAATTGCGAATGATGAAAAAAAGGCAGATAAAAAAGCAGATTGTTATGCAGAAACTGTTTTTCCAAAACGTCCTAAAAAAATCTTGGCAAAAGTAGTGCGCTTCCAAAACGACTATGAGAAATGGGTGGCGGTTGTTGGTTTGATAAACAACAGGCCGTATGAAATTTTTACGGGAAAAATTGAAGATGCGTTTCTTTTGCCGCCTTGGCTGGAAGAAGGCTGGGTAATTAAAAATAAAGACAAAAAAGGAGAATCACGTTATGATTTTCAATNNCACGGAATGCCAATACAATATGCAGTTAATTTGATCAATAATTTGAATATGTATGATGAAAATATCAATACCTGGAAAAATGGGATTGCACGTGCATTGAAACAATTTGTGGAAGACGGCACGCAGGCAGTTGATAAAAAATGTCCGGAATGCGGTGATCCCGACGGATTAATTTATGAAGAAGGCTGTTTAAAATGCAAAAATTGCGGACATACCAAATGTGGATAATACGATATTGAAACAATAAAAAAGCGACAAAATTTTAAAATTTTGTCGCTTTTTTTATGGGTGTTATTCAACTTTATAATTGTTTATTGAAAACTGTTTATCGTTTTTCTGATGGCCACCAAACGGGTCAATAAATTCTCTAAATATTTTAAATCCAGCATATTGGCACCATCCGATTTTGCATTTGATGGATCAAAATGTGTTTCTAAAAACAACCCGTCAACCCCAACGGCAATTCCTGCTCTGGCAATGGTTTCAATCAGTTCCGGTTTTCCGCCGGTAACACCACTGCTCTGATTTGGTTGTTGTAAAGAGTGGGTAATATCTAAAATTGTTGGCGCAAACTGTTGCATTTCAGGAATTCCCCTAAAATCAACAATCATATCCTGATACCCGAACATCGTTCCCCTGTCGGTAATCCACACTTTGTCATTGCCGCTGTCTTTTACTTTTTGCACGGCGTGTTTCATAGAAGCCGGACTCATAAATTGTCCTTTTTTCAGATTGACAACTTTTCCAGTATTGGCCGCCGCAACCACCAAATCGGTTTGGCGCACCAAAAATGCGGGAATTTGCAACACATCAACATATTCAGCCGCCATCGCAGCATCAGTTACTTCGTGAATATCTGTTACCGTAGGGACGTTAAATGTTACCGATACTTTTCTTAATATTTTCAGCGCTTTTTCATCTCCAATTCCGCTAAAACTGTCAATTCTCGATCTGTTTGCTTTTTTGAAACTTCCTTTGAATATAAACGGAATTTCTAATTTATCGGTCACTTTTAAAATATGTTCGGCAATTCTCAAAGCCATTTCTTCACCTTCAATGGCGCAAGGACCGGCCAACAAAAAGAAATTGTTGCTTTTGGTATGTTTTATGTTTGGAACTAAATTTAAATCCATAATCTGTAAATTTTTTTCAAAGATACTATTTTATATAGGCTGTTAAAACAGAATTATTCTTAATTTTATAGTTAACATTTATGGATATTTTAAAATTTAAGGGTATGAAATATTTTAAATTTTTATTGTTATTTGTTTTTTTAGGTTGCGCAGGCCCTAGAACAGTCTATGATTATGATGATCAGGTTGATTTTAATCAATACAAAACTTTTCGTTTTTTTGAAGATATTAAGCTTCCCGTAAATGAGATTGATGCAAAACGGATTTTTGCCCAATTGGAATATGCAATGGTTGAAAAAGGCTTGGTTTATCATGAAAATCCAGACATTTTTATCGATGTTCAATTAAATCAGTTTGAAGCGCAAAGAAACGCTGTTGGTATAGGCTTTGGCAGTTACGGAAGGCATTCAGGCATAAATATTGGAGGGCAAATACCAATTGCCACCAACACGTTAACCAAACAATTTACCATTGATTTTGTGGATGCAAAAAATGATAAATTGATTTGGCGCGGTTTTTATGAAGGCGATTTTCAAAGCAATATTGAAATTACCCAAAAAGAACAACTTTATGCTGAGGCATTTAAAAAATTATTAAGCAAATATCCTCCTAAAAAATAAAATTATCAATCTGTTTTAATTCGAATGCCTTCACTATGGCTGCTGAATTCTGGCGCATACATACTTTGGATGTTCGTAATTCCGTTGCTGAAATTACCGGCATTATTTACGCGCAAATCATATTCAAAAACATAAACGCCTTTTGGTAAATTCTCAAAAAAGAAATTTGTTGAAGCGTCTATGGTGCTTTCATAATAACCCAATCCGTCCTGCCATTTGTAAGCCGACAACACATTGATGGGTTCCAAACCGCTGGCGCGCATATCTTTCATATGAACAAATTCCATTGGCCTGTCCACCTTTAATTGAATTCTCACCGTAATTAAATCGCCGACTTTTAATTTGCTGTTGCCTGTTATTTCAGTTAACAGTTTTCCTTTATCGGAATTGGTTTTTAAAAACAGTTTTTTATGCAGTTTAAGCGGCGTTTCCGCAGATGTTATTTTATCTAAATCTTCAAAATATTGCCAATACAATCCGCCCCAGGCAATGCCTTTATCTTTTTTGGAAATTGTTACTTCACCCATCTCTGGCGTAATTTCAGCCCCATTCCAAGAAGTTTTAAAGTAGCCGGTTCCGGCTTCAATTTTAATATTTTCTAAGGTTGATGGTTCAATTTTTTGGTTTCCAACAGTCACTGCAACAGATCCGCTTACGGACAGCCAGTCACTTCCTTGCAACAATAAGGCATACACTGCTTCAGTGGTCGCTTTTGTGGTTTTCCAGCTATTTGTTTGCTTATTTTTCAACAGCCAAACCTTCAACTCATCAACCGTTGCGGTATTGTTTTCAATTTCAGAAAAAGCTTCAATCAGCAAAGCCTGAGTTTCAATAGGCGCTTGGTGCCAAAACCAGCTCGCAGTATTTTCTTTCCAGTACATGCCCAATTCTTCACTTGTAATACTGTTTTCATGCAGCGATTTTAAAATAACTGAAGCCACCGTTTTATTTTGCGTTCTATGTTGCACCAAAGCAATCATTCCTTTTGAATACAAATTGAATTCTTTCCAATAATTGGCCGATTGTTTTGTGTAATAATTTACTGCTTTTTGTACATTTTCAGAAATTTTCTCCTCTTTGTAAAAACTGCGCATATACAAATAATGCAGTTGAATTTGCCCTAAATGGTTCTTGGCCAGATAATCTGTTTCGGCTTTCAGGCCTTTTTCTTTGGATTTTTCTTTGTCTCTTAATTTTTTGGCTTCTGCCAAAAGCTTGTTATAATCGTCCAAGATTTCATCATCCAAAAAGTTCACGGCTTTTGAAATCACTTCTGAAGCAGCCTTTTCGTTTATGGCAACATTCAATTGTTTTAAATGCCCGAATCCGGCTGCAATATGTTGCGTGATATAACGATTTGGGTAATTACTTCCTTTAAACCAAGGGAATCCGCCGTTGCTGAATTGCATTTCTTTTAATTTGTTGATGGCAGCTTGTTGATCGTTTGACATTTTGTTTAAATCGAACAGTAACGCGATGCGTTTTTTCTGTTCCGTTTCACTTTGCGCATCTCGCAACCAAGGCATTTCCTGAATAATAATGGATTTCAATTCTTCATTTTTCTCCAAATTTGATATCAGCGCGTCACTCGATTTCCACTGATTAAAGACTTCCTGAATGCGCGGATTTGAATTTAAAATATGCGATGCCAGAGAATTTGCATAGTAACGGGAGAATGTTTGCTCTGAACAGTCGTAAGGATATTCCATTAAATAAGGCAAACTTTGCACTGCATACCAAGCCGGATTTGAAGTAATTTCTAACGTTAATTTATGGTTTTTAAGCGTGGTTGATGCGTTGTTTTTTAACTTATCCAAAGTGAAAGTTTTGGTTTGGTTGCTTCGAACCCACATCGGCAAGGTTTCAGTCACTAACATTCTGTTGGACAACACCGGCAATACATTTTGTTCACCATCGCTAAAATCACCAGCTTTTGCCATGATTTTATATTGCACGGCCTGAATTCCATCAGGAATTATCAGTTTCCAGCTTATTTGCGTGTTTCCTTTTGCATCGACCTTGAAATTTTGTGAGGCAGAACTATTTCCCAACAGTTCATCAATTTGTTTTCCGGTGATGGCATCTGTCAGTTCCAAAACAGCTGTTCCATTCAGTATGTTTTCTGTTAAATTTGAAATTTTGCTTGAAATCACAATGGTATCGCCTTCTCTTAAAAATCGTGGAGGATTTGGCAAAACCATCAGTTCTTTTTGGGTGACGGTGGTCAATGTTTTGGTGGCAGTTGCCAATTCTTTGGTATGCGCCAACAATTGCAATTTCCAGCGTGTCAACGCTTCAGGGATGGTAAAATTAAAACTTACGTTGCCATCTTTATCCGTTGATAAATGCGGATAGAAAAAAGCAGTTTCCTGAAAGTTTTTCCTGATTTTTATGGATGAAGGATCCAGTTTTTCAAGGTTTTCCTCTTTTTTGGGTGCTGGTTGTTTTCCATAACCTGCAACCACAACTTCATCTAAAGATTCATTTTCAGAAATTATACGGAAGGGTATATCTTCCATTACATCTTCCTCTTCAACAACTTCAATATTTCCTTTTTGCATCATTTTTTCAGCATTCATTCCTCTGATTCTAATGGAATTATTCAAACTAAATCCAAACCAATTCAATTTGTCAAATTGTTGCAGTAATTTATACGAATATAATGTTGGGATGTTAGTAAAATTAAAATAGCTGTACCCAAAACTGTTGTTTGCGTTGCGATTGTTGTATGAATAATAAATCGGTTGATCAGTCGGATTAAATTCCCAGTTATGGGGTTTAAATTCATCCAAAGAAGCATCGTACATACTTGCCAACAATTCGGAGGCAACTTTATCTCCTTTTTCTCCCTTCACTTTAAAACTCCAGGTTTGGCTTGCTCCAGGCTGCAATTTATCCCTGAAAGTGATGGTCTCAATTTCCAATGCTGTTTTCTCATAAGGAACGGAAATAGGTAAGGTTCCGCTTTTAAAAGCGTTAAAATTGCTGAAGCTATAATGAACTGCAAATCCGCCTAAATCTTTTATGGTGACCGGAATTTGAATAAATTTGGAATCATTTTCCAGGTGAATAATTTGCGTGTCAATTATTTTATGGTCCTTTTCTATGTCGATAGTGACAAATAGATTTTTTGAAGCCGAACCAACTTTGAGTTTTACATTTTCAAAGGGTTTGTAACTTTGCTTATCTGTTGAAATCACCAGCAATTGATTGTCGGAAACCTGGTTATCAGTTTTGCTAAAAACGGTGAATAGCTGTTTGTCGGTGACTTTTTGTCCGAATTTATCTGTGGATTCCAATTCAACAACATATTGGCCCGATTCCCAATTCTTAATTTTTTTCAGCTGAATTTTGGTGTTTTTTGATGTATCAAAATTTTCATCAAAAATCAAAGTTCCTTTTGGCCAGTTTTTAATATCATCTTCATTGGCATAAGCATCATTGGGAAATTTATTTCGAAAGATTTCTTCACTTATTTCCTGATAATCGGGCGCGTTCCAAGGGCGTGCTCTCAGCACATTTTTTGGCGCCTGCAATTTGTATATTCTTAGGTTTCCTTTTGCGGAAACAATTTCATCGTTCAGGTTTTTGGTTTCAATGGTAATTGCGTTATCCGTTTTGTTTTTATCGATTTCCGAAGCGATTTTAATTTCTGCAATTAGGGCGTGGTAACCGACTTTTATTTCGGTGACGGCGCTGCGGGTTTCGCCGTTGACATCTGTAATATCTGCGGTAACTTCATAAATAAATATCGGCAAATTTGCTGCATCAACACTTTTGTCCGGAATTGCCTTAAAAGTGATATTGAAATTTCCTTGAGCATCGGTATTAGTTTCCCCATGAACAATTTCCTGTGCTTGCCCTGCAGGAAAAATTGGTCGGTACCAATAAAACCATTTTGGGTATTGTACTTTTCTGTGCACGCGATAAGTAACTTTGGCATCGGTAATGGTACTTCCGGCAAAAGCAATTGCACTTCCGTTTACGGTAATGGAATCATTTATTTTATAGGTTTCAGTAATCGGTTTAAATTCGGCTTCAAATTTTGGGCGTTTGTATTCTTCCACCAAGATTTCTGTGGATGAATAATTAAGCCCTTCGATCGAATTAAATAGTTCGCTCTTTTTTGCTCCTTTACCTACTTCAATAACATAAATCCCTGTTAAACCATTGTTTGGCAATATAAATTCCCCGCTAAATGATCCATAATCATTGGTTTTTAATTCAACGGATTTTACGATTTCTCGATTGACATTGTACAAAGTGACTAAAACAAATTCATTGGCAACGACTTCCGATTTATTTTTTAGGCTTTTAAGCACAATTCCTTTGTAATAAACTGTTTGTCCGGGCCTGTAAATGCTTCGGTCCGTAAATAAAAAAGAATTGATGGTGGTATTGTCCGTTTCAGGATTTATTTCCCTATTTTCATTTAAATAATAGTCGCCAAATGTGGCAATTTCCTTGTTGTGGTTTACGGTGAGTACCACATTATTGTAATTACTTTTGGCATTGAAATTTATCTGGCCCTTGTTATCGGTAATGAAATTTTCATTTATTGGGTTGTTATATTTTCCTGTATCGTAATTTTTGATATTTACTTTGGCGCCAACCAATGGTTTTCCGGTATTTCTGTCGACAATTTGATAGGTGTTGCTGTTATTTTGTCGGTTTTCAACCACGGCAATATCTGTTGTCTGAATGATTGCAGTGGCGTAAATGCTGTTGGCGTTTAAGGTTTCGAAGGTAGAAGCATAAATTAAATAATTTCCGTTGTCAAAAGGCGGAATTAAAATTTCAGTGCTGTGCTGCTGGTAATCGTTCTCCGTTTTTAAGGCTTGACGGAAATTTGATACTGCTTCAAGTTTTTTTATCAATTCAATTTTAGCTGAATCGTTGTAAGTTCTTGCAAATTCTGCCTTTTCTTTTTCACTGATTTTGAAGACGTGAAAATACAATTCTGGCACATTTTTATAGGAAACCAATACCTTGTTGTCTTTATTCTTGGGCACATATTTTTCAGCGGTTATATTTAAGGACAAGTTGAAAATTTGTTGTTTCAGCGAACTGCATTTTTGAGCGCCAAAACTGGATGGAAATTTGGCAATGGCTTCCTCACAAATTTCGAGCGCTTTTAAGCGTTTAAACTGATTTTCGGTTTTTGTTAAAGGAACATAATCATTCGCTTGGTTGTTATAATCGGAAGCGATTTCATAATCGACTAAAGTGGAAGCTTCGTGGGTTTTAAACTCATTTTTTAAGCCGATTAATGAATTTAAAAAGAGCGTTTCTTTTTCGCTAAATGTCGCGTGCTGTTTTACAAATTCCAGTCTTTCAAGTTCAATGGCAATAAATGCGTTATTGTTATTTTCCTGTTGGTGAAATGTCGCTAATTTTTGATAAATTTTCAAGGCATTGAATTGAAGCGATAAACTATCGGGTGTTTCTAATTTAATTTTTGAAAAGTCTGCAAAATTTGCCAAATATTTCTCTTCTGAAATTTCAAATTTGTAAACTGGATTTGCAATGGAAGTTTCTGATGTTTTATAGAAATCCAAGGCGTTGTGTGACAAGAAATCATAAAGTGTCGGACGGAATATTTTGGAATCTTTTTGCAGTTCTAAAATAGCATCAAATTTGGTTAAATCTGTTTTTTGCGCCAATACTTCATTTTGAAGTGAGTTTTGGAAATGAAAATGAATTTCAGCAAAAAGGGTTTGTAAATCCCAAGTTCTGAAATCGGCTGCATCAACTTTAGATACCGTAGTGGTTCTATCGTAAAATTTGTATCTGTTTTGCTGATAATATTGCCAGTATAAATTGGCCAGCACACTTTCCAACATATTTTTCGTTGGGAAATCAGTTGAAGAAATTTCTTTTTTGAAGGAATTGATGATATTCAGTTGCGCGTCTTCCTCAAGAATTAAAGCATATTTTGATTTAAACAACAATGTTTTAAGAAGTTGTGGCGCATTGGTTTCTTTTTTTGCGGTTGCATAAATTTTTTCAACTTCGATTAAAGCTGATTTAGGCAGATTGCCTTCTTCAAATTTTTGAACTTTTTCCCATAAATCATCATAATTTTTATAGATCTGCTGTGCTTTAGCGTTTGCCGAAAATAAAATAATGACTGAAAGTATAAGGGCAATTTTTCTCATAATACATAATTTGTTCTTGTAAAGTTAACAAAAGTTATACCTAAAATTGAGGTAAGTCATTTGAAGTATTAAATTAGGTCAAAAATTTTATGATAACATTGAAAAAAAGGATAAAAAAAGCCGCTGATTAGCGGCTTTTTAAAATTAAGTTTAGTTGGTGATCACAAACTCACACCGCCTGTTAATGCTGTATTGCGCTCTTGTGCACATTTTTGGCTGGGTACAATGGTTTAACGGTTGAGATTCTCCAAAACCTTCAGATTTTAACCTGTTTTCTGAAATTCCTTGACTTATCAGGTAATCCATAACCGATTTTGCTCGTTTGTGCGAAAGTTTCAAATTGTATTCATCGCTTCCTCTAGCATCGGTATGCGCACCAATTTCTATGGCCATATCAGGATATTTTTTCATAATATTGACTACATTATTTAATTCAAGTGCGGCATCAGGGCGAATATTCCATTTGTCGAAATCAAAATAAATAGGATTAATTTTAATTTGGGTTTTGCCATTTTCCACAACAATTTCTTTTTCAACATCAGTATACAATTCCATTAATAGTTGAATATTTTTATCAATGTCTCCTTTTAAATTCGTTGAAAATTCAACTTCAGCAGGAACATACAATTTGCGTGATCCGACTAGTTTATAGGATTTATTATTCTCAATTTCAAATAAATAGGATGCGTCTTCACCAACAATCATTTTGTTGACTAACTCATTATTTTTATCGAATAAAGAAATCAAGGTTCCCGGAAGCGATTCCAAACTATTTTTATCCATAACAAATCCGTGTACCGCATAAATTTTCTTTTTGGTAAATCGGTAAATATCATCATCGCCAACGCCGCCTTCTCTGTTCGACGAAAAATAACCGATTTCATTTTCTTCATCAATCACAAAAGCAAAATCATCTAAATTGCTATTGATAATGTCGCTTAAATTTGTTGGATTTGAAAAGTTTTCATCAGCAATTTCACTTTTGAAAATATCCAAACCTCCCAACCCAAAATGTCCGTCGGAAGCAAAATACAGTCTGTTTTTAGCGCTAACAAAAGGAAATTGCTCCCGCATTTCGGTATTTATTTTAGGACCTAAATTTTTTGGAATTCCATAAGTTCCGTCTGCATTGATATCCGCAACAAATAAATCAAAAGATCCAATGGTTCCCGGCATATCTGACGCAAAATACAATTGTTTTTCATCTGGGCTAAGTGCAGGATGTTCCACAGAATAATCGTTGCCGTTGAAGGGAAGTTCCGCAATGTTTGTCCATTCATTATTTACAAACTGCGCTTTGTAAATTTTTAAATGATTCACTTTATTTTTTGCAATAGATTTTTTGCCTGAAGGAATGTTATTTCGGGTAAAATACATTGTTTTTCCATCTTTTGTAAACACGGCATTTGATTCGTGAATTTCAGTGTTAATGCTTTCGGAAAAAGGAACAACGTTGGCAAGATCCTGATTTGAGGTGACATCAGCCTTGTATAAATCTAAGTAAGGCTGATTGTTCCAATCGTATAATTTTCCGCTATTTCTTGTCGATGCAAAAACCACTTTATCACCAAAATATGCAGTACCAAAGTCTGAAAACGTTGAATTCACGGAAACTTTATGGACGATATATGGCTTTCTGATTTCACTGTTCAATGCTTCAAAAAAGGGCAGTGTTTCTTGCTTTTCGGCAGGCGTCATTTGTTTTTTTGTCAAATATTTTTGGTACCATTTATCGGCTTCCGTAAACTTATTAACTCCTTTTAGCGCTTGGGAATATCGAAACAAATAAGTTTGGTCAACATTGGCTTCATACGTTTCCAGCAGCATTTTGTACCAAGGTTCTGCCTCACTCATTTTGGTGTTAAAATAATAACAGTCGGCCAATTTTTCCAACACTTCCTGTGTTTTAGGTTCTTCATTTAAAAACCACTCGGCGGCATTTAAATACGCTCTTTTTTCAAATAAATGGTTGGCACGTTTTAAATTTTGTGCAACAGTGAGTTGTGACGTTAAAGGAAAAATTAAAAGTATAAGCAGTATTTTTTTCATATTGACAGGCTTTTTTTAAAAGAATCTTGGGGATTTGTTGAAACCTTTGTTGTTGTTTAAAAGGTTGAGATCATATAAAATAAAGAGTTCGTGTGAACCGGAACTAAACGGGCCAAGGTTAGAAATGGTATGGTCATAAGCATAACCAATACGCAATTCGGGCGTCGCTTTAAAATTTACCATACCGCTAAATGCATCTTCCAATCTGTAGCCAACGCCAAATTCAACCTTATTGTCGAATAAAACATTGGCGGTTAAATCGATTGAAATTGGGGCACCTTTTACCGCTTTCGCCATAAATGCCGGTTTAAATCTGAATAATTCATTGATTTCAAAAACATAACCTCCGGTTAAATAGGTGTGAGCTTGCTCGGTTCCTTGATATTTTCCATTATTTCTGTCGAGATGTTTTGCGTTTAAAATCGCCGGAACAGATAAACCTACATAATAGGTTTCAGTATTGTAATAAACTCCGGCACCAAAATTCAAGAAGGACTGGTTGATGTTTTCGGCAAAATCAGGATCGGTAAAAACATCGCCCGATTCCAACACAAATCCGTTAAAATTCACATCAAAAAAAGTGACTCCGGCTTTTAAACCGAAAGACAATTTTCCGTTTTCCTCCAAATCTAACTTATAGGCAAAATCGGCATAAAGATCATTTTGTTTTACCACATCGCCAATGTTGTCATTCACCAAAGAAAATCCGACTTCAACATTTTCATTAATTGGGGTATGTGCGAAAATATTGGAGGATTTAGGTGCGCCATTTGCGCCAACCCATTGGGTTCTGTGTAAGGCACCCAAATTTACTACACCCATATTTCCGGTGGTATAAGCGGGATTTACGACACTCATATTGTACATATATTGCGTGTATTGTGCGTCTTGTTGGGACCACATTACTATGGTTGCCATAAGTGCAATAAATGATATTGGTATATTTTTCATTTTTTAGGTATAAAATGTATAAGTTTAAACTATTGATTATCTGCTTAAATATAATCTTCGTTGAATAGGTTTCCTGTCGTTTTTGTTGAAATAAATCACAAAGAAATAAACACCGGTGGGAGACAACTCTCCGTCACCATTCATTCTGCCGTTCCAATCTGGTTTCCCCGCATTTGCCGTATACATTAAATTTCCCCAACGGTTAAAATATTCCACTTTAAAATCGGGATAAAGTTCCCGAAGGTTTTTAATTTTGAAGCTGTCATTAATTCCATTTCCAGATGGAGAAAATCCGTCATAAATTTCAATGTCGTAATCGTCACAAACTTCCAGAGTTACGGTCACTTCTAAAGGATTGACGCTTTTGCAGCCATCAACCTTGGTTTCTATGGCATAATAGGTTTCACCTTCAATCAATGCTGTGGATGCATCTAAAAGATTTCCGTTCGGATAAGCATCATACCAGGAAATGGTGCCGCCATTGTTTGCGGAAACATTTAAGTTTAAATCGCCAATGGTGGGATTGTTGATTTTACAAAATTCATTTCCAAGTGAAATTAAAGTTGGCGTTGCGATGGAAGTCAACGTAACATTGGCAACAACCCTCACAGAACTGACACAACCTGTTGTTGGATTGGATTGCGCTGCCCAATAAGCTGTGCCGTTCATTAATGGACTTGTAACCAACAAAGGTACAGTGCTTGTTTGTGTAGCATACCAAATGAGTCCGTTTCCGGTCGCCACTAAATTTGCAATTGTTGGAGAATCAGATTCGCAGAAAGTTTGTGAAACATTCACAATGGTGGCTGGAGCAATATCTGTAATGGCAACTGTTACTTTTAAACGAGAAATACTTTCACATCCTGTGGAAGCATTAGAAGCTGCGGCCCAATAATCTTCCCCATTAATTAATAAATCAGTGCTGTTTAACGGTATTGAAGCAGTTTCATTCGCATACCAATTAATGGATGTGCCAGTAGCTTGTAAACTTGCGACAGTTGGTTTGTCCACTGCACAAAAAGCTTGATTTGATTGTGAAGTTGTTGGTATTGCAGGATTGATAATGGTCACATTCACTACCAATCTTGAAACACTTTTACAGCCAGTGGTTGCGTTGGTTTGCGTAGCCCAATACGTTCCGTTTACCAGTAAATCTGAGGGATTTAAAGCTGTTGCGGAAGTTTCGGTGGCATACCAAAGGATATTGTTTCCGCTGGCGTTTAAATTTGCGACAGTCGGATTTCCAGGCAAATAATCTTTGATGCAAAATGATTGATTTGCGATGGTTGTGGTTGGCGGAGGTGTTGAATTCACAACAACATTCACCGACAATCGTGAAACGCTTTCGCAGCCAGATGTTTCATTGGTTTGTGTTGCCCAATAAGTTGCACCGTTTACCAATAAAGTGGTCGGATCCAAAGCCGTTATGGATGAAGAAGAATCATACCAATTTATTCCAATTCCGCTCGCGTTTAAATTTCCGACTTTCGGACTGTCAATTTCGCAAAAAGTTTGATTTGCTTGTGTTGTTGTTGGCGGTGGCGTCGTAATTATTGAAACTTTAACCACCAATCTTGTGACACTTTCACAATTGGAAGCCGTTGTTGGAGGTGCCCAATAAGAAGAACCGTTTACCAATAAAAGTGTTGCATTTAGAGGTGTTGTGGAAGTTTCGGTTGCGTACCAAGATCCACTTGGACTTAAATTGGCGACAGTGGCATTTTCATTTTCACAAAAAGTTTGTGTAACATTTGTGATAGTAGGCGGTGGAGGTGTAATTAAGGAAACATTTACAACCAGTCTAGTTGCACTTTCACAGGTGGAAGTTGGTTCCGTTTGGCTAGCCCAATAATCCTCACCATCAATCAATACTTCTGAAGGATTTAAAGGTGTTACGGAAGTTTCTGAATTGTACCAACGAATATTATTTCCGCTTGGACTTAATTTTTCAACAGTGGGATTGTCAATTTTACAAAAAACTTGATTGGCGTTGGATGTTGTTGGTGGCGGAATTACCATAATGTTTGCCGTTATTTTTAATCTTACGGCACTTATACAACCTGAAGTGGCATTGGGAAGTGCGCCCCAATAATCTTCTCCAGCTACAAGTGGTTCAGAAGGGTCTAATGAAATTGTCGAAGTTTCGGTATCATACCAAACAACATTTGCTTCATTGGCGCTTAAATCTGAGACAGTGGCTTTTTCAATTTCACAAAAAACCTGAATGGCATTGGATGTTGTTGGCGGAGGAACAACGGTAATTACTACGGAAACCGTTGCAGATTGGGCAGGGCAAATACCTAAAACACTTGAAACGGTGTAAGTATAAGTGCCAACTGTATTTATTCCTGGCTCGAAAGTTCCTAAGTAACCGTTAGCCAAGGTGCTTGGTCCGGTCCAAATTCCTGTGGTGTCAGGAGTTCCACCTAACAAATCAAATAAATTTGTGGTCACAAAATTCATTTCGCATTCTGATAACGAACTGCCAATCCCCGCATTTGGAATTGTATCTATAACAACAGTAGTTTGCGCCCTGCCTGTACTGATGCAAGGAAAAGAGACTTCTGCCGCCCAATAGTCCTCCCCATCAACTAAAACTGTTGTTGTTTTTAAAGGAGTTAATGAAGTTTCTGAATCATACCAAAGTATAGTGCTTCCTGATGCTCTTAAACTGGCAACAGTTGGATTTGGCGGATAACAAAATGATTGTACGGGTGCCGCAGTGGGTGTAAGCGGATTTATCAAGCTTACTATGGTTGGAAATCGCGGACTGGTACATCCATTTTCCGTTTGTTGCACCCAGTAAGTTCTTCCATTCACCAGTAATTGTGAACTCGGCAATAAATTTCCGCCTGTTTGTGCATCATACCAAGCGATATTTTGGCCAATGGCGGACAAACTGGCCACTGTTGGATTGTCTATGGCGCATTTCGTAACGGCTACATCAACGTTTTTAGGGAAATCTCCATAAATTGTGACCGTCACAGCCAATCTGCTTGTGCTGCAAGTGCCGCCGGAAATATTGTCGGCATAATAAATATCTCCATTGACAAGTACCTCAGTATTTCCATATAATTCTCCCCCAGTCGGCGCGTCATACCATACAATAGTGCCGCCATTGGCGACTAAATTTGAGATGGTACTGTTATCCGACTTACAAAATACTTGAGAAGTAGCTCCAGTCGGTGTTGGATTTGTGCATTGCGAAAAAGCCGGGTTATAAGTAAAAGACAAGAGTATCAATACGATAAAGGCAACTTTTTTAGGCAATAGAAATTTCACTTTTTCCATTAATTTAAGGGTTGGTTAATTTTTAATTATTCAAAAATAATTATTAATATGATTATAAATATAGTAATTAATCTTTTATTTTTTTGAATAGAATTTAAAATTTTGAGAATCTAAAAAGTTCAAAAAAAGAATAATGCTTGTTTTCCTTTCTTTTTAATAGTTTCCTTACATTTGAATCCATAAAAATTAGTTTAATGAATTATCATTTTATAGCAATAGGAGGAAGTGCTATGCACAATTTGGCTTTGGCTTTACATCAAAAAGGAGATATTATAACAGGCAGTGACGATGCAATTTTTGAACCTTCAAAAACAAGATTAAAAGCAAAAGGTTTGTTGCCAAAAGAAGAGGGCTGGTTTGAAGAAAAAATTACACCGGATTTAGATGCCGTAATTCTTGGAATGCACGCAAAAGCGGACAATCCCGAGTTGCTGAAAGCGAAAAAGCTGGGGCTAAAAATATATTCTTATCCTGAGTTTTTGTTTGAGCAATCTAAAGATAAAACACGCGTGGTCATAGGAGGTTCACACGGTAAAACCACCATCACCTCAATGATTTTGCACGTGCTCAATTATCACGAAATTGCCGTTGATTATATGGTTGGCGCGCAATTGGAAGGTTTTGACACGATGGTTCATTTAACCGTTGAAAATGAATTTATAGTGCTTGAAGGGGATGAATATTTATCAAGTCCCATAGATTTACGTCCGAAATTTCATTTATACAAACCCAATATTGCACTTTTAAGCGGCATTGCCTGGGATCATATCAACGTTTTTCCGACCTATGAAAATTATGTGGAGCAATTTTCAATTTTTGTTAATTCAATGACAAATGGAGGCATTATGGTTTACAATGAAGAAGATGCTGAAGTGAAAAGGGTAGTGGAACAAACCACAAATCCCATTAAAAAATATCCATATCACGCACCAAATTACAGAATTGAAAACGGCACCACATTTATTGAAACTGCTTTAGGCGAAATGCCTTTGGAAATTTTCGGAATGCATAATTTGCAAAATATGGCAGGGGCAAAGTGGATTTGTCAGCATATGGGTGTTGATGAAGCCGATTTTTATGAAGCCATTGCAAGTTTTAAAGGTGCCAGCATGCGCTTGGAAAAAATTGCAGAAAGTGAATCGACCGTGATTTATAAAGATTTTGCACATTCGCCAAGCAAAGTGGAGGCCACAACAAATGCTGTAAAAGGCCAATATCCCAATAAAACGCTATTGGCTTGTTTGGAATTGCACACCTACAGCAGTTTGAATGCCGAATTTTTAAAAGAATATAAAGGTGCTTTGAAAAGCGCTGATAAAGCCGTCGTTTTTTATTCTCCGCATGCCGTTGAAATTAAAAGACTCAAAAAAATTACCGATCAGCAAATTAAAACCGCATTTGAACGCGATGACTTAATTGTTTATACCAATCCAACGGATTTCAGGGAATTTTTATTCAGCCAAAATTTTGAAAATACTGTTGTTTTGTTAATGAGTTCAGGCAATTACGGCGGATTGGATTTTGAAAAATTTAAAACGATAATTTAATTTTTTTTCCAAAAAAACGGCGTAAATAATATCAGCACTGTGAACAATTCTAACCTCCCAATTAACATTAAAAATGAACAAAACCATTTTGCGGGGATGGATAGATGTGCATAATTATATACAGGACCCACCGTTCCAAATCCAGGGCCAATACCAGCTAATGATGAAGCAGTGGCGCCAAAGGCTGATTCAAAATCCAATCCCAAAAAAGTTAGCGTTATTGAACCAATTATGAAAATGAACATGTACATCACAAAAAACGGCAAAATATTGTAAATAATATTTTTAGGAACACCAACTCCGTTATAACGTACTGGAATTATCGCATTTGGGTGCAATAATTTTTTAAACTCAAAAAATGTATTTTTAATCATTACAATATGTCGAACAATTTTGACGCCGCCACTTGTTGAACCCGCGGATCCTCCTATGAAAAACAAAGAAAATATGAGCATTGTGGCAAAAGAACTCCACATCGTATAATCTGCTGTTATAAACCCGGTGGTTGTCAATACCGATATTACCTGAAAAGCGGCGTGCCTAAATGCGCTTTCGGTTTCTCCCCAAGGTTTTGGATGATCAATAGTGGTCACCAAATTCGGATCTTGAAAGTTAATAATAGTAATGGTTATTAAAATAGTTACACCTAAGGTTCCAAAGAAATAGTATTTAAATTCTTCATTGTTAAATAGTTTGCTAATTTTTCCCTTCAAAACAAAATAAGTCAACACAAAATTTGTTCCGGCAATAAACATAAATAGGATGATGATGTATTGTATGATTGGTTGTCCATTCCAATAAGCTACACTCGCGTTTTTTGTTGAAAATCCGCCCGTGCTCATCGAAGACATTGCATGGTTAATGGAATCAAACCAATTCATTCCCGCAATTTTAAGCAGTAAAAATTCGGCAATGGTCAAAGAAAAATAAATAATCCACAATCTTTTTGCCGTTTCAGTAATTCTAGGGTGCAGTTTATCTGTAGAAGGTCCAGGTGCTTCCGCCATAAAAAGCTGCATTCCTCCAATGCCCAGCATCGGTAAAATAGCGACTGTTAAAACAATAATTCCCATACCTCCAATCCAATGTGTGGCGCTGCGCCAAAATAAGATACCTTTTGGCATCCCTTCAATATCAGTTAAAATAGAAGCGCCAGTGGTAGAATAACCAGAAATAGTTTCAAAAAAAGCATTGGTATAAATGGGGATGGTATCGGTAAAAACGTAAGGTAAAGTTCCGGTGAAACTTAGCATCAGCCATCCCAAAGTCACAATTAGATAGCCTTCTTTTTTACCAAGATTTTTCTTGGCATTTCTATTGAAAAACCATAACAAAAAACCAATGGTAATGGTTGTAATTCCCGCATAAAATATTCCCCATTTTTCAAATTCACCATAATAAATACTAAAAGGGACGGCAAATAACATAAATATTCCATTTAACATGGAGGTCAATCCCAAAAAGCTAATGATGATTTGAATGTTGAGATTTTTCATGGTTAGTTGAAGAGTTTCTCAACCATTTGAATGGCTTCCGGCAAACAAAATACCACTGCCTTATCTCCCGCCAATATTTGAAAATCACCAAAAGTCATATGTGCAACGCCATCTCTGATGACACCGCCAAAAACGGCCTTTCGGGTAAGATTTATATCCTTCACTAAGTTTTTCGTAACCAAAGAATTTTCCTTTACCCTAAATTCCAACACTTCAGCATCAACATTGTGAAGGTTGGCAAGTTTTAAAACTTCACCTTTACGAACATATTTAAAAATGGCGCTTGCGGCCAATAATTTTTTATTGATTAAAGTGTCAATTCCGATAGTTTGGGAGATGTTGATATAATCCATATTTTCAACCAAGGCAATTGTTTTTTTGACGCCTTTTGATTTTGCAACCAAACAAGACATAATGTTGGTTTCAGAATTGCCTGTTACTGCTATAAAAGCATCCATTTCAGAGATGTTTTCTTCATCCAGCAACTCAACCACACGTCCATCACCCCAAATAACCAAAGCATTGGGAAGTTTTTCAGCAACATCTTTAGCTCTTTCTTTTTCTATTTCGATTAATTTGACGTTAAATTTACTATCGCATAAATTCCTTGCCGCTTTGACGCCAATTTTACCGGCACCTAAAATCATCACGTCTTTTACGCCAAAAGGCGTTTTCCCCATCAATTTATATAGTTTTTTGATGCTTTCTTTTGGCGCTGAGAAATAAATCTGGTCGTGAGGACGATAAACCGAATTTCCTCTGGGAATAATTGTTTCGCTGCTGTTTTCGGGTTTGATGGCAATGGTGATGAAATCAACATCCGAAAAGCGTTCGCGGGCCTGCTGAACTGTTAAATTTATTAAAGGCGAATGATACTCTAAGGTGCTTCCTAAAATATTTAGCGTTCCGTTTTCAAATTCAATGGTGTCATTGAATGCCGATTGATGTAACAACATTCTAATCTCATCGGCGGCTAATTCACCTGGGGAAATCATACTGTCAATGCCCAATTCGGCAAAGTCTATTTCCGAGTTTACAGTAAATTCGTGATTTGATACGCGGGCTATCGTTTTTTTTGCGCCCAATTTTTTTGCCAGAACGGCCAAGGTGAAATTTGTGTTT
>DPCK01000077.1 GCA_003516285.1 Lutibacter sp.
AAAGATATGGTTTCCAAGGATCCGTTAAAATTTTCTGACTCCAGAAAATACACAGACAGGCTGGAAGAAGCTTATGAAAAAACAAAACTTAAAGATGCCGTAAGAACGGCGGTCGGGAAATCATTGGGCAAGGATTTGGTGATTGCTGCTATGGATTTTGCTTTTATCGGCGGTTCAATGGGAAGTGTGGTTGGCGAAAAAATTGCAAGAGCAATTGATTATTCTATAGAAAATAAAGTCCCATTTCTCATAATCTCTAAATCTGGTGGCGCCAGAATGCAGGAAGCTTCATTGTCCTTAATGCAACTGGTAAAAACATCGGCAAAATTAGCGCAGCTTTCAGAAGTAAATATTCCTTATATTTCTTTGTGTACAGATCCAACAACTGGCGGTACAACTGCTTCGTACGCAATGCTTGGCGATATTAATATTGCTGAACCAAATGCTTTAATCGCTTTTGCCGGACCAAGAGTTGTGAAAGATACCACTGGAAAAGATTTGCCGGAAGGATTTCAACGATCGGAGTTTGTGATGGAACACGGGTTTTTAGACAAAATTGTGGAACGAAAACACTTGAAAAAGCAAATCAATCTTTACATTGATTTAATTCAGAATTTACCTATAAGAAAATAGATAAAAAACGAACCTTTTTNNAAGAAAAATTCACTTCGTAATTTATTGTAAATCAATAATAATAATAGTATCTTTGCCAACTGCAAACCAAAAGGTTTAGCAATACATAAAAATTATTAATAAAATTAATGTTAGCATGTACTTAACTAAAGAGAAAAAAGAAGAAATTTTCGCCAAACACGGTGAATCAGCCACTAACACTGGCTCATCTGAAGGGCAAATTGCCTTATTTACTTTCAGAATTAATCACTTAACAGAACACTTAAAAAGAAATCGTAAAGATTTTAATACCGAGCGTTCATTGGTGAGATTGGTAGGTAAAAGAAGAAATTTACTTGATTATTTAATTAAAACGGATATTGTAAGATATCGTGAAGTAATTAAAGAATTAGGCATAAGAAAATAATTCAANNAAAAAAGAGGCTTATTTTGCCTCTTTTTTTTTAATGTATTTGAAAATAAAAAAGCAACAAATTAAACTTTTCATTGGGCAACACACACAACACAACAACTCAAACCAATTGTTTAATTAAATAAAAAATTATTTATGGTACCTAAGGTATTTAGAGAAATTATTGATTTAGGAGATGGAAGAACCATCTCATTAGAAACCGGGAAATTAGCAAAACAAGCTCACGGGTCTGTTGTTGTTCAAATGGGAAATGCTATGTTACTTTGTACGGTGGTTTCATCTTACAAAGAAAGCACTATGGATTTCTTTCCGTTAACTGTTGATTACAGAGAAAAATTTGCAGCTGCAGGTCGTTATCCTGGCGGATTTTTCAAAAGAGAAGCAAGACCAAGTGATGGTGAAGTTTTAACAATGAGAATTGTGGANNGCAGGATTGGCAGCATCTTGCGCCATTCAATTGTCGGATGTTCCTTTTGAATGTCCTATTTCTGAAGCGCGCGTTGGAAGAATTAACGGTCAGTTTGTTTTAAATCCAAGCCGTAGTCAATTGTTAGAATCTGATATCGATATGGTTATCGGTGCTTCTGCAGATTCTGTGATGATGGTGGAAGGTGAAATGAAAGAAATTTCAGAAGAAGAAATGGCTGATGCCATAAAATTTGCACACGATGCCATTAAAATTCAGTGTGCTGCGCAGTTGCGTTTGGCTGAAGCTTTTGGCAAAAAACCGGTAAGAGAATATGCCCCCGCAAAAAGTGATGAAGCAATTGCCTTAAAAGTGCGTGAAGCTTCTTACGATAAAATATATGCCATTGCAAAAGGCGGACACGGAAAAAGAGAACGCGAAGAAGCTTTTTCAGCGGTAAGAGATGAAGTTTTGGCTTTGTTTTCTGAAGAAGAATTGGCTGAAAACGTAACATTGATCAAAACATATTATTCTAAAGTTGAAAAAGAAGCCGTAAGAGAATTAACGCTTTCTGAAGGAATTCGTTTAGACGGAAGGAGAACTACTGATATTCGTCCAATTTGGTGCGAAATTGACTATTTACCATCTGTTCACGGTTCAGCAATCTTCACACGTGGAGAAACGCAAGCGCTTGCAACCGTAACTTTGGGAACTTCAAGAGAGTCCAATATGATAGATATGCCAACCCATCAAGGTGAGGAAAAATTCTATTTACATTATAACTTNNCACGGAAACTTGGCACAACGTGCTTTAAAAGGAATGATTCCTGATGAATGTCCTTATACCATTAGAATTGTGTCGGAAGTATTGGAATCTAACGGTTCTTCTTCTATGGCAACAGTTTGTGCCGGNNGATGAAGATCACTTGGGTGATATGGACTTTAAAGTTACGGGAACTGTTGATGGTATTACTGCTTGTCAGATGGACATCAAAGTAAAAGGACTTCCGTATGATATTTTGGTAAAAGCTTTAAAACAAGCTCGTGACGGTCGTTTGCATATTTTAGGAATACTAAAAGAAGCCATTGCCGCTCCTAAACCAGAGGTGAAACCTTATGCTCCAAAAATGATCACCAGAAGAATCCCTAACGATTTTATTGGTGCTTTAATTGGACCTGGCGGAAAAGTAATCCAAGAATTGCAAAAAGCAACAGGTTGTACCATTGTTATCAATGAAGATCCTTTAACAGGTGAAGGCATTGTAGAAATTTTGGGCACAAAACCAGCAGGAATTGAAGCAGTTTTAACAAAAATTGATTCATTGATGTTTAAACCGCAAGTTGGTGGCGTTTACAAAGTAAAAGTAATCAAAATGTTAGATTTTGGTGCCGTCGTTGAATATCTTGACGCTCCAGGAAATGAAGTGTTATTACATATTTCTGAATTGGCTTGGGAACGTACAGACAACGTTACTGATGTTATCAATATGGGTGATGTTTTTGAGGTAAAATATTTTGGAAAAGATCCTAAAACCCGTAAAGACAAAGTTTCCAGAAAAGCTATTTTACCTAAACCGGAAGGTTTTGTAGAAAGACCTCCGCGCGACAGCAGCAGAGACAGCAGAGGCGGAGACAGAGACAATCGCGGTGGTGACAGAGACAGAAAACCTAGAGAAAGAAGAGATTAATTAAATCCTTTTTGAACTCAATATTAATAAATGCTTTCCGATTTTGGGAAGCATTTTTTTTGTTTCTGAATAGTTGATACAAAACTCAAAAAAATATTATTTTTCAAATTTAAAATACGCAATGAATTTTTTACTATTTTAGTCGACCGTAAAATTTATCGGATTCTTAATCATAGAATTATAGAAATTTTTAAACTGAAAACTAAAAAATGAAAAAATCAATATTGATATTAGCTGCAATTTTTTCTTTCACCGTATTATTCACTGCGTGTAAGGAAACCAAAAAAGAAGAGGTAAAGGAAGAAGTGAAAACTGAAAGTCACGAAGGACACGAGCACGAAGAAGGCGAAATGACTTTAAGTGTTTATCAATGTCCGATGGATTGCGAAAAAGGCAAAACTTACGAAGTCCCCGGAACTTGTCCGGTTTGCAAAATGGATTTAAAAGCATTGGCTTCTTCTATGGAGCACGTGGAATGATGTAAGTAAATGTATTGCTTTAGGAGAATGTAAATATCAGGCTGGAAAATGCACCTGCAATACTGAAGTGGCTTCAAAAGAATGCACAAAATGTGAGCCAGGAAAATGCACCTGTAAAGCGGAAATTGTATCAAATGTAAGCGAAACTGCTAAGTGCGGCGCTGTAAAATGTGCCTGTAAAGCATAAATTTCCACATAATTTGACCGCAAAAAAAGCCGCTTAATTTACATTAAGCGGCTTTTTATTTGCGGGTATAAATTTTACATCATTCCGCCCATTCCGCCACCCATTGGAGGCATTCCGCCAGCTGCAGATTCTTCTTTTATATCAACCAATGTACATGCTGTTGTTAAGATCATTCCTGCAACAGAAGCCGCATTTTCCAATGCAATTCTTGTCACTTTGGTCGGATCAATAATACCTGCTTTAAACATTTTGGTATATTCATCGGTTTTGGCATTGTAGCCAAAATCGCCTTTTCCTTCAATAACTTTTGCAACAACCACAGATCCTTCACCGCCTGCATTTTCAACGATTTGACGCAATGGTTCTTCAATAGCCCTGTCTAAAATTCTGATTCCTGTTAATTCATCTAAATTTTCGGTTGTCAATGATTTTAACACTTCTTTAGTTCTAACCAAAGCAACGCCACCACCGGCAACAATGCCTTCTTCAACAGCGGCGCGAGTTGCGTGCAACGCATCATCAACGCGGTCTTTCTTTTCTTTCATTTCAACCTCGCTGGCAGCGCCAACATACAATACGGCAACGCCACCGGCCAATTTAGCCAAACGTTCCTGTAATTTTTCTTTGTCGTAATCGGATGTTGTGGTTTCAATTTGTGCTTTAATTTGTGCCACCCTATCTTTTATATCATTTGCATTACCGGCGCCGTTTACAATAGTAGTATTGTCTTTGTCAATGGTAATTCTTTCCGCAGTTCCCAACAAATCAATGGTGGTGTTTTCTAAAGTCAAGCCTCTTTCTTCAGATATTACGGTACCTCCGGTTAAAATAGCAATATCTTCTAACATTGCTTTTCTTCTGTCACCAAAACCTGGTGCTTTTACGGCAGCAATTTTTAAGGCCCCGCGTAATTTGTTCATCACCAAAGTTGCCAAAGCTTCACCTTCCACATCTTCAGCAATAATTAATAACGGTTTACCGCTTTGGGCAACCGGCTCTAATATTGGCAATAAATCTTTTAGGTTTGTTATTTTCTTTTCAAATAAAAGAATGTAAGGATTTTCTAAATCAACCAACATTTTTTCCGGGTTTGTCACAAAATAAGGAGATAAATATCCTCTGTCAAATTGCATTCCTTCAACAATATCCACATACGTTGAAGTTCCTTTTGCTTCTTCAACCGTAATAACGCCTTCTTTACCTACTTTTTTAAAGGCTTGGGCAATTAATTCCCCAATCACATCATCATTATTTGCAGAAATTGAGGCAACTTGTTTGATTTTATCAGAATTGTTGCCAACTTCTTGCGATTGTTTTTTCAAATCTTCAACAATGGCTTTAACAGCTTTGTCAATTCCGCGTTTTAAATCTAACGGATTTGCGCCTGCAGCCACATTTTTTAACCCTTCTTTTACAATGGCTTGTGCCAAAACAGTTGCGGTTGTTGTTCCGTCACCGGCCAAATCACTGGTTCTTGAAGCAACTTCTTTTACCATTTGAGCGCCCATATTTTCTAATGGATCTGCCAATTCAATTTCTTTTGCGACAGTAACACCATCTTTTGTAATCACAGGTCCGCCAAATGATTTTCCTATAACTACATTTCTTCCTTTTGGACCTAAAGTCACTTTTACTGCATTTGCCAATGCATCTACACCACGTTTTAATCCGTCGCGAGCTTCAATATCAAAAATTATTTGTTTTGCCATTTTAGTATTTTTTTAAGTTTTGTTTTATAAGTTTAAAGCCATATTATAACTTTCAACATTCAAACTTTTAATTTTATTAATTATAATTTAAACAATTGCTAAAATATCGCTTTCTCTCATAATAAGGTATTCGGTACCATCTACAGCAAGCTCGGTGCCTGCATATTTACCAAATAATACGGTATCACCAACTTTCACGGTCATTGGCTCGTCTTTTAAACCTTTGCCAATGGCGATTACAGTTCCTTTTTGTTGTTTTTCTTTGGCTGAATCTGGAATAATAAGTCCGGAAGCAGTGGTTTTTTCAGCTGGAAGAGGTTCTACTAAAACTCTATCTGCTAATGGTTTAATATTAATTTTACTCATTTTTAATTGATTTTAAAAATTATTAATTATTCGGATAAATGTTCCAAAATTGTGCCAATTCAATAAAACTGACAAATGTGTTTTTAATAGGATAAGCGTGAATAAAAAAATGCCAACGTGTCATTTACATTGGCATTTTTAAGAATATATTTTTTCAATAATTGCTATTGAACAGTATCTTGTGTAACTGGCGTTGAAGTTGCCGGTTGTGCTGGTGCATCCTGAACTTCACGGTTTTGAATAGTGTTTTCAATTTCTGAGCTTGTGTCAACAACATTTGCTTTAGGTGCAGCAAAGTTTGACAATAAAATTAAGGCTAACAACACGATTGAAAGTGCCCAAGTACTTTTGTCTAAAAAGTTGGTTGTATTTTGAACGCCTCCTAAAGCTTGTGTTCCGCCACCACCAAAAGAAGATGACAATCCTCCACCTTTTGGATTTTGAACCATAATGATTAATATGAGCAAAAGTGCTACGATCATAATCAGAATTAAAAATAATGTATACGTCATGACTTATTTTTTTGTAAATTTTTTATTGCTTTAATTCGGTCTGCAAAGAAACCACTTTTTTCTGGATATTTCAAAATTAAAATGCGATAAGCTTTGATGGCATTTTCATATTTTTTTTGTTCAAGATAAACTTTAGCCAAGGTCTCTGTCATCAAACTCTCATTTTCTGTTGGAATTTCTATAGAAACCTCCATATTTATGGTATTTTTGTCTATCGGTTTTATTTTTGGGTTTAACTCTATAAACTTGTCTATTAAGTTAAATTTCTCTTCAATTTTTTCAAATTTTCGGACCGAATTTCCCTCTCTTTCGATAGGTTTTTGGGATATTAGCTGCATCCACTCATTAAATGAATGTGGTTCGGAGCTTAAAAATGGAATGGGCTTGCCTATTTCCAGCACATCAGTTAATTTTGCTGCTACTTTTTCAATTTCTATATTTTGAATTACATTGGATTCGGTTTCTCCACTTTTATTTAAAATGGCATCGGCAATTTTTTTATGAAGCGATTTAACATCTTCAGCATCAACGACTTCAATTTCTTCTAAAGATTCAATCTCTTTTTTTGATTTTGTTATAAATATTGGTGAAGTGATAAAATCAAAAAGCACTTTTCTGTCTATGGTATAAGCGGCTGTTTGTTTTAATTTTTGGTTGTACTTAAAGCTGTTTGTTTTATTAAGCCCTTTTAGCTGAATTGCCCTGGCCGATTGAAAATAAGGAAATTCGGAAATTACCTCATTTAATTGTTGCGTTTTAGGGGCGTCAATGTTTTCGGGATATTGCAATAAATAGGTGAATTCAGCGCTGTTCATAATTTACCATTTAGCCACAGAAGCATTAAAAATATCTTGTGTGATTCGTTCAATAATTTCCTTAAAAGCATCATCTAAAATACCGCCTGTTAATTGCGCATTTCCATCATAATCATAATAGTGTGAAAAAGAACGCTCAAAATTGTCTTCTTCAAGTTTGTTATTGAAAAAGCGAACATTTACCGTAATGGTGAGTCGGTTTTGTGCAGCAGTTTGTTCTGCTGTTGCAGTCATTGGATTGATTTTGTAACCGGTAATTTCTCCTTCAAACTGTAAATCTCCTCCCGATTTTACCAAACTTAAATTGGTTTGCTGCAAAAACAAATCTTGTAATTTTACGGTAAACTCCTGACTTAAAGTAGGTTCAACCAAAATGGCGTTGTTGGGAAAGTAATCAATTTGAATCGTTTTTACGTCAGGTTGTATGTTGGTTCCCGTAAATGAGTAGATTCCGCAACTTTGTGTTGTGAAGATGAACAGCAATACTATAAGGTAACTAATTTTTTTCATTTTATTTTTTTTTGATGTTGTTTGAGGAACCCATAATTAAGCCCAAAGTTACTTATTAAATTATAGGTCGTAATGTTTTATTTTACGATATAAGGTTCTTTCTGAAATTCCCAATTCTTTTGCGGCCAGTTTTCGTTTTCCTTTATTGCGATCCAACGATTTTTTGATCAACTCAATTTCTTTATCTTGAATGGACAAGCTTTCGTCGGCATCAATGGTTTCTTCAAAATCATAATCGTCAGATTCTTTGTATTTTTCATTAATTCTTACAACTTCTACTTGATTTTCGGTTTCAGCATCTGAAACATCTTCTTTGTATATTTTCTGAATTAATTTTTTGCTTTCCTCTTTAACTTTTTCAATATTTTCGGTTTGCATTAAATCGAGCGTTAATTTTTTCAGATCGTTAATGTCGTTTCGCATATCGAACAAAATCTTGTACATAATTTCTCTTTCTGAGGAAAACTCACTGCCAGATTTTTTATTTTCGATGACCGAAGGTAAATTGGTGCCTTTTGAAGGTAAATACTGTAACAATCGATCAGAGGAAATCAATCTGTTTTCTTCAACAACCGAAATTTCTTCAGCAATATTTCTCAACTGTCGAATATTTCCCGGGAAACCATAATTTTCCAAAACTTTTACGGCATTGTCGGAAAGTTTAACGGGCGGCATCTTATATTTTTGGGCAAAATCCGAAGCAAATTTTCTAAATAACAAATGAATGTCGCCAACACGTTCACGCAATGGCGGCAAATTTATTTCAATGGTGCTTAAACGATAATATAAATCTTCCCGGAATTTCCCTTTATTAATGGCTTGTTGCATATTTAAATTGGTGGCGGCCACAATACGTACATTGGTTTTTTGCACTTGTGATGAACCCACTTTGATAAATTCGCCGTTTTCCAATACACGCAACAATCTGACTTGTGTGGTTAAAGGCAATTCGCCAACTTCATCCAAAAAAATAGTGCCGCCGTCGGCAACTTCAAAATAACCGCTTCGCGCAGCTGTAGCGCCAGTAAAAGATCCTTTTTCGTGGCCAAACAATTCACTGTCTATTGTTCCTTCAGGAATTGCGCCACAGTTTACGGCAATATATTTTGCGTGTTTTCTATGAGATAAGTGATGAATTATTTTTGGAATATTCTCTTTACCCACACCGCTTTCTCCGGTAACCAATACCGAAATATCGGTTGGCGCAACCCGAATTGCTTTTTCAATTGCACGGTTGAGGTGAGGATCGTTTCCAATAATTTCAAAACGTTGTTTTATGGCTTGTAATGATTCCATTTATTAAACTCTTTTTCCTATTAGTGTGGCAGAAGTGCAATCTTCAATAAAAACATTTACAAGATCGCCCAATTTTTCGTCACCTTTTGGAAATACTATCACCGCATTTTGTGAATTTCTTCCTTTCCAATGGGAATCCGATTTTTTTGAAGCGCCTTCAATCAATACTTCAACAGTTTGTCCAACAAATTTTTGGGTATGGTACAAACTGTGTTTTTGTTGCAGCAAAATAATTTCTGCAAGTCGTCTTTTTTTAACCTCAAAAGGAACATCATCATCCATTTTTTTCTCTGCCAACGTTCCCGGACGTTCAGAATAGGCAAACATAAATCCGAAATCGTATTTCACATATTCCAATAAACTCAAGGTTTCTTGGTGCTCTTCTTCTGTTTCGCCGCAAAAACCGGTCATCATATCTTGTGAGATGCCACAATCAGGAATAATTTTTCGAATGTTGTCAATCAATTCAATATATTCTTCACGCGTATGTTGGCGATTCATTCTTTTTAACACCGAAGTGCTTCCGGATTGGACTGGCAAATGAACATAATTGCAAATATTTTTGTGTTTTGCCATAGTATAAATCACGTCTAAACTCATATCCTGCGGATTGGAAGTTGA
>DPCK01000009.1 GCA_003516285.1 Lutibacter sp.
TTGCTGAAACTTGTGATAGAATATAGTGAATTATAGCTGTGTGTTATTAAAAAACTTCTGAAATGTTCCTTAAACCAAGCCATTTGCATCAATCCTTTGTAGGTTAATTTCCAACTTGGAATGGGCACTTCCCTAAAAGCATCTAATTTTACGGTAGCGGCATCTTTACCGGAATAGGCAGCCATAAAGGCGGGAAGCATAACCTGTTCGCTTGTTTCCCCAAAACCGCTTATTGGTTGGCCCGTATTTGTTGCCAAACGTTGTGCAATAATGGCCCGGTTATTTTTAAATTCTTCAAAAGTGACATCACTGTTATTGAATGATGTTTTGATCATATTGTGGCTTATGCTAAAATTTCCATATTGGGTAATTGGCGAATTTGTATTTAAGATATTGTTCACCACATCCAATTGTTGTGTTGTATTTTTAGTGTAGGTTTTGGTTCCCCTAAACTCAATATCCAAATTTTTAGACGGCTCAACGGTAATGGTTGCATCCAGTTTGTTGAAATGCGTTTGGCTGAAAGTTCTGTTGAAATAAGGATCATTTAGGTCTCTCGACAATAACCAGCCATTTTCAACCGCTTTTTGTCTGATATCAATTTGGCTTCCGAACACAAATCCAAATGTTGGCGCAAGACTTCCCCCGTAATTGTCGCGTCCCAAAAATCCGATTTGAGGCACGTAACCCGGCAAGAAAGTTCCGTTATTTTCTGAATAATTAATCCTTGCTTTTTTGATGGCCGTTAATACATTATAAAAAGTTTGTCCAATTTCAGATCCGACAGATTTATTCTTTTTGGCCGAAATATTTGCGGCAGTTTCTGTTGTTGATTGATTTGTTTTGCTAACATTGGAATTTTTGTTCAACAGTTTTTCAACGCCAATGGTTTTGTATAATTTATTAAAATCTACATCAAAACCTAAGGTNNGCATTCACAAAATCTAAGAACGGAAATTTATTCAACGGTATTTTGTAGGTTCCGTTTAAGGATTGATGGTAATGATCGGGCCTGCCGGTGGTGAAGAAATTGTCAAATAATTTAATGTCATCCGTAGCCAAGAAATCATCATAAATATTATTATTGGTCGCCCTAAAATTAAACTGCAATGATTTTGTTAAATTGTACCCAATGGCATAATCCCAATCAAACATAAAATGACGTTGCCGCAACACGGGCAATTCCGGCAATCCTTCAATTAAACTTCTGGAAAGCTGTTCATTATAACGTCTTATGATATTTGAATTTACCGAAATTGTTGAAGGCAATAAATTCACGTTTAAATCTTTTATAAACTGAAAATATTTGCTGTTCAACGAATCCGCATTTTTAAAAGGCTCTATAGATAGTGGCTCAAAACTGTAATTATAGTTGGCCGATGTTCTCACATTTTGGTCATTATATTTCTGGACATTGTAATCTTTATGATACGTGTCGTTGTAAGCGTAGGAAACCGACAAGTTTTCCACGCTGTAAAAACGCTGCTTATTGTCTGAATTTGGATTAAATTCTTTTCTGACATTGATTAAACTGATGCTTCTGCGTTTGGTATAATCTCTTGCACTGGCGCTGTTTGGGTTGATGTCTTTTGCGTCTTCAAACAACACATCCTGATACTGCGGATCATATTTTGGATCTCTAAACTCTTCCGAAACGCTGTAATTAAAAGGCAATCTTATAGCCCAATCTTTCGGTAACAGTTTGCCAAGATTCACATTGGTGACCACATCATACAATTTAGTGTCCTGCTGGCTGCGTTCATTTACGCGTTGTTCAATACCTCCAAATCCTTGTGTTTCCATTCTTCCTGTTACGGCAACATCCGCAAAATCGGCAAAATTTGCATCGGCGCTCACCACAGCTGCCCAACCGCCTTTATTGTCGAACTCAGAAACCCGCATTTCATTGAACCAAATTTCAGCACTTTGATTTGTGTTTGTTGCGTTTTTTACTCCAAGCATAATGGTTTTGATGTTTGCTAAATTCGGATTTCCTTTTACTCTAATTTCGTAACCTTCCAGTCCTTCAATGGGTGACGGCATATTGACTGCCGGAAATAAAATATTTGGGGCAATTCCTGCTTCAAATCGCAACAATTTAAGTTTTCCCATATTTTCCAAAAAAGCATCAAAATTATTTTCTTCAGGCCAAATTTCATAAGGTGTTGTTACACCATAATCAGAAATAGTCAATAATTTTTCAAACTGATAATAATTGTCGTTTAAATCGCTTCCAATCCTGATAATGGCTTTTAATTCATTGTCCTGAACTTGCGGTTTTGTCTGAATTCCTTCCGCGTGTAAAAACAATTTTAAGTGTTTGTACATACGTAAATCCACCTTCACATTTTTAAAGATGGCCCTTGTTTCCTCAGGCTCTAAATCAATTACTTTCAATGATAATGATTGCTCATTTTGTTTTTGCAAGGTAGTTGTTCCCCTTAAAATTTCACGTTGAATTCCCGGAGGCAACACATAAGGAATAGGGCTTCTGCTTTCATTTTCCTGTATATTAACCACGCCAACCTGAAAATTTTGCAACTGTGTATTTGTTAAATCTTGCGGCGGCACAATGGCTTCATCCAACGTTTTGGTGAAACGTCTCCAATCTCCGCGCACCAACTGTAACTCGCCAAAACGCAACACCACCGGCATCTTAAATTTGGTTAAAAATATTCGCATAAAACGAATGGTATTAAACCCAGTAATGTTGTTTACAATTTCATCCGGACTCGTAACCTGAATTCTGAATTGCAGCCATCTAAATTCTTTTTTGCTGCCGTCTTCAAGTTCAACGGTCACTTTTTTCTCATCCACAATATTGTTTTGGCCTATCACCAAATCATTCTTATTTAAGGACACTTTATATTGATAATAGCTTTCAACCGTATTCATAGTTTGGTCTCTGTTGATGTCTTCCGCATCCGGAAATGTGGTGGCTGAAGTTGGGTAACTTTCGGTTGATAAATTATTGGTTGGCGAATTTCCCTGTGAATTGTTGAACTTTTTATAGCGTGTTAAAATAGATGCATTGTTGGCGTCGTAATCTGAACTTCGGAAATAGGAGTAATTGTCATTTGCGGGATCGGGACCAAAAGCGGTTCCGAATTTTTGGATTTCTTCGTCATCATTCAATCCATTTAAACCAACATCTTGGCTTAATCGTTCATTGTCTTTATCGCTAAAAGCATAGAGCAAAGATTGATTGGTGGGTATTTTTCCCCAAATGGTCGGTTCAGTATTATTGGTGCTCAATGGGTTTTCAGGCAAACCGTTTTCGTACATTTTTCTGCCGTCTTTTAAAACATCTTCTGAAACATTTCCAAGGTTAAAATAAACTTCTCCAACCTGATTTGAAGGGTCGTTCGGATTTACGCCCGAAGGCAATCCTTCCGCATTTGTAATGGAATAATGATCATAAGGATCCATCAACCAAAATTGAATATATTCAACGTTTGATTGCTCAAAATTTGTGGTGGTTAATGGTCGGGTAATCCCTGCCCAACGGTCTTCGGGATTGATGAATTTTCCGTCGGCGCCCACATTGGACGTGTCAAAATTATAGCTTCCCCTTTCATTTGGAAAATACGCCAAATCCAAGGTTCTCACAACGGTTGACTGCGTTAAATCCAAATCTTGCTCAGGGAATAATTCTTCGTACCTAATTCTTCGTACCTCAGCACGGGAAAGCTCGGCATTGTCAATATTTGAAGGTTGTAATGAAGATCCGCCATAAAAAAGCGGATCTACCGTGTACCAAGCCAATCTGGCTCTTTTGTAACCATAAGATAAATCGGAAGCATTGCCGCCCAAATCAAATTGCGTTTGGTATTGCGGCGTGCTTGCCATATACCATTGCTGAATTGTTTTTATTTCAATAGGAATTTGCGAGCCTTCAAAATCATCCACATAAGAAGTTGCTTGTCCGTCCAACTCAATTCTTTTTGGCGAACCCGGAATTANNCCAAAGCTTGCATTTAACCCGAAAATGGTGTTATTAATCGGTTCTTGTCCGAACAAAGCTTTTTGGGTTAATGGCTTTTCATTTAAATTTAAAATGGTGGCGCCCGCAATAAAATTATTGGAAAATTTATGTTCTATATCAACCCCCAAAAAGCTTTTTGTCTGTAAATTAAAGGTGGCATTGTTTTCAACAGAAACTTCGATTGGTGCATTAGAAGCTTCCAAACTCGGGTTGATAATTTGAACTCGTCCCATTTGATAATCCACTACATAATCAACGCCTTCAACCAATTCCCTTCCGCCCGAAGTTACCCTAACCGAACCTTGTGCGACATTAAAAGCACCTAAGGGAATGCCGTTTGCACTTTCAGATTTATGATATCCTTTTATTAAATACTTATCTTTTTGCTGAAAATTATTTTTTGCTTCAGATTGGGTAATTTGGTACAATTCATTAAAAATATAGATTTCATCGGCACTGCTGGTTAATTTGGCCTGTAAATCTGCACCAAAAGGTTCAACATTTGGAAAAAGTATATATCCCTTTTCTGAATTCACCGTAGCGCCTTCCACATAATCAAAATAACCATCACCTTCAGGTGTGTAAAACTGACTTTGATCCAGCCTGTCCACATCCAATAAATTAAGCAATGTTTTGTCTGAAACACCGGGAGTTTGCGCATTTTGCAAAACGTTGATCGACACGCCGGTAGCATCATCCGCATACAACAATTCGAGCCTAAAACCATCGCGCTGCATCCTAAAAGTTTGCAAAGAATAGATGTTTTTCATCATCAAATCCCACAAAGGAATTTGAGTGCTTATGATTTCGCTTCGCAATAATTTTACCACAATATTTTCGGGTGCAATAATCCCGTCGCTGGTAAATTCACCCACTTTATATACTTGGGAATCTCCGCTTATGGTATATTCAAAAGAAACTGCAAGAACGTCTGAATCGGTCAATCTTCTGTTTAAGGAAATAAAACCCAATTGCGGATGTACCCTATATTCATCGGGCCTTAATTTGATGGCATTTTCCAATACCGAATAATCACGGCCTTGTTGCATACCGAAAGGAGACAAACCATTGCCAACTGTTGAAATATTACGAACCGGATTTGTGGTTGTCAATATCGATGAAATGTCGTTTGCTGTGTTTGAAGGGAAAAGTGCGCCCGGAACTGGTGTTACGTTGGCCGGGCCAATATTTGAAGGATCGCCTTCCCCAATATCGGCAAGCGCAACAATATTTCTGATATCAATGGTTGTGGCGTTTCTGTTAGTTATCCAAACTTCCACTTTTGTGATATTTACGGCACTGTTTATCAGCGGATAATCTTTTAAAGCGGTGTTGTATTGATCCCTAAAATATTGCGCCAAAAAGAAATGTCTGTTTTCATCGTAATCAGTTGCGTGCAATTCAAATTCCTGAATGGTGGAACCGCCTTGCGCAGCCACTGTTTTTGTTTGTGATTTTTGTTCGGCAAAAACGCCTGTAACCGATGTCTTTCCGAATTGCAACTGTGTTTTAACNNGCGCTAATTTCCTGGTTAAAATCGAAGGTAAAACTTTTTCTGTTTCGTTCAGACAACTGCGGATTGTCCACTTTTTGATACAACATTCCCAGCTTTACCAATACCGATCCCTGCGGATTTACCTCAATGGTATTTCCGCCAAAAACGGATTGAAAAAAATCTGATTTAACGTAATATGTTGGTAATAAGTTTTTTTGTTCATCGGCGCTTCCTGCTTTTTTAGGGTTGGTTGCACTTATTTTGTTTTTATAATAAGCAATCATATCCTTTTTAAGTTGGTATTGCTTGTACTCTTCCAAAGTCATAAAAATGGGATATTGCACATAATAATCTCCAATTTTTTCAACAACCATATATTTCCCAAGCGCGGTATCGTAAATAATTTCCGATTGCTTTGGGTCGGTCAAAAACAAACTTCCTTCCTGAAATCTTTTAAATGGGTATTTTAATTTGATGGTGTCTGTTGCTTTTCCAACAATTGTAGTGTCATTTGCCGCTAAAACAGGAGGTGTTTGGGCTTTAACTATTGACAGAAAAAACCAAAAGAAAAAAAATAAAATATACGTTTTAACTATATATCGCTCGTTTTTCAATTTTTATAAATTTTTCAATGCGTTTTTTATTAAAACCTCAACACTTAGGTTTTTATCCTCAAGCAGAATTTTATCCACTACTTTTTCNNGTTTTGGAAATTTTGTCTCTCAAATCGACCAAAACGCGTTGTGCGGTTTTAACGCCAATTCCTTTTACGGACTGGATAACGGAAACATTGTTTGAGGCGATTGCTTGTTGAATTTCATCAGTAGTCATAGATGATAACATCGTTCGGGCGATACTTGGCCCAACGCCTGAAACGGAAATAAGCAATCTAAAAATTTCGCGTTCGGTTTTGTTGATAAACCCATATAATGTATGCGCATCTTCCTTGATAGAAAGATGCGTATACAGAATAACAAATTCATTATCCGGGAGCTGAGAATAGGTGTTAAGAGAAATGTTTAGCCAATAACCGACGCCATTGGTTTCTATAACGGCATATGTTGGATTTTTTTCAACTAATTTTCCTCTTATGTGGGTTATCATATTTCATTTTTTCTATGGACTCCCAAATGTAGTAAAATATTATATACTATTCATTTTTTCCTGTGCGTGCACAATTGCCACGCAAGCCATATTCACAATTTCGTCGACACCGGCGCCAAGCTGCAGAATATGAACCGGTTTTTGAAGTCCCATAATAATTGGCCCGATAGATACAATTTGATCAAACTCTTTCATAAGTTTATAGCCAATATTTGCNNGTTCAGTGCAAAGTCGGCTTGTATTTCTCCGTCCACATTTACTTCCGGATGTCTTCTGTGTATGATTTCAACTGCTTGAGCAACTTTATCCGCCAACGGAGATGGAGATGATCCAAAATTTGAAAATGACAACATCGCCAAATTAGGTTCAAATCCGAACATTTTCATTGAAACGCTGGTCATATAAGCAATATTTGCCAATTCTTCAGCAGTAGGTTCAATATTTATGGCGGTATCTGAAAAGAATATTGGACCTCTTTTGGTTAACATAATGTTTGTTGCCGCAATTCTCTTCACGCCTTTTTCTTTTCCTATGAGCTCTATCATTGGCTTAACAACCGTTGGATAAGCTCTTGAATAACCGGTTATTAAGGAATCCCCTTCTCCATCATTTAACATCATAGCCGCAAAATAATTGCGTTCACGCATTAATTTTTGGGCAGCGAATAAGGTGATTCCATTGCGCTGTCTTTTTTCCCAATAAACTTGTGCATATCTATTTCTGCGCTCTTCTTCTTCATCGCATTTAGGATCCAAAATTTTCACATTTGCCGAAAAATTGATTTCCTTCATTAACTCTTTAATGATTTTTTTGTCGCCCAATAAAATAGGTTTCCCAATTCCCTCATCGTGAATAATTTGGGCAGCTTTTAACACATCTAAATGATCTGCTTCAGCCATAATGATCGATTTCGGATTGTCTTTTGCGCGCGACATCAGCATACGCATTAATTTGCTTCCTGTTCCCAATCTGTCGGCCAATGCTTCTTTGTAACCCTCCCAATCGGTAATTGGTTCTCTTGCCACACCCGATTCCATCGCAGCTTTTGCCACTGCCGGCGGAACTTCAGTAATTAACCTGTGATCAAATGGTTTTGGGATGATATACTCTTTACCAAATTTTATATTGG
>DPCK01000115.1 GCA_003516285.1 Lutibacter sp.
CAAATTTTATTTATTCCATCAAAAAAAAAGTTTATAATTATTTTAACAATTGTAACCATACTAACTTTTAGGATACTTACAATTCAATGTATCTTTGCGCTTTAAATAAAAATTATGGCAAATTTTATAAAATGGCTGGGAGCCGGATTGGGTTTTACGCTTGGCGGTCCGATTGGAAGCATTTTGGGTTTTGCGGTTGGCAGTTTTATTGATGGGTTTTCAAAAGAAGATCTTGAATTGGCTAAAACCTACGGAAGAACAAGTGGAAATGTGCAATCAGGCGATTTTGAAGTAAGTTTATTGTTGTTGTCATCGGTGGTCATTAAAGCCGACGGCAATGTAAACGAGCGGGAATTGTTATTTGTAAGAGAACATTTTAAGCGAATGTACGGCGAAGAACGCGCCAATAATGCGTTTAAATTATTCAAGGTATTTATTAAAAATAACGAAATCTCAACGCCTCAAATTTGCACACAGATACGTCAGAATTTAACGCATGCTTCACGGTTGCAATTGATTCACTTTTTGTTTGGTATCGCAAATGCCGACGGTGCAGTTCATGAAGTTGAGGTAAATATCATAAAAACGATAGCCGGTTATCTGTATGTCAATCCGCACGATTTTGAATCGATAAAAGCGATGTTTTACAATAGTTCAGACAGCGCTTACCGGATTTTGGAAATTGAAAAAACAGCTACCAATGATGAGGTGAAATTGGCATATAGAAAAATGGCAAAAAAATACCATCCCGACAAACTGCAACATCTTGGAACCGAACATATAAAAGGCGCCGAAGAAAAATTTAAGCAGGTTAGCATTGCCTATGAACAAATTCAAAAGGAAAGAGGATTGTAAGGTATATAACGAGTTCTTTTATGGTTTGAAGTCGCTAATTGCGTCCTCAAATTTTCGACAAAAATTGGCTCTTTAACATTTGGCTAAAGCCACAATTTAATATAATTTTTAATTGCCTCCAGCTTTAGCTGGAGGCAATTAAAAAGGCATTGTAAAATATGAAGAATTGAATTGCCAGAGGCTTCAGCCTGTGGAAATATTAACAGATACAGATACATCAAATTGGCTTTAGCCAAACTTAATCTGTTAGCTTTTTTTATCAAAATTTCATTATTTATTCAATTTGCGTTAGTGATTGAAGCGGAAATCCTTTTTTGAGGCTTTTTTTTGCCGAAAAAAAGATTGCAGCGGAAAGCACGACCACCTTTTCGGCAGAAACGCCCAAAAATTTAACTTATTTTCTTTCCTTTTTTGAATAAAACCGCCCGAATTTGAGCTTAAAATAAGTCGGTATTTTTTTACAATTTATGAAATGATATTTTCAATAAAATCCGTAATTTCGCACACTAATTGATTTAAGGGCATAAAATGAGCAAAAAATTTAGAGAATATAAAGGATTGGACCTCACTAAAGTAGCAGAAGAGACTTTGGCGTTTTGGGAAGCGGAACATATTTTCGAAAAAAGTATCAGCACAAGAGACGAGAATAAATCCTTTGTATTTTATGAAGGACCGCCATCGGCAAACGGATTGCCGGGAATTCATCACGTAATGGCCCGTGCGATAAAAGATATTTTTTGCCGTTATAAAACACAGCAGGGATTTCAGGTAAAACGAAAAGCTGGCTGGGATACGCACGGTTTGCCAATTGAATTGGGTGTAGAAAAGGAACTGGGAATTACCAAAGAGGATATCGGCACAAAAATTTCGGTTGAAGCATATAACGAAGCTTGTAAAAATGCCGTAATGCGTTATACTGATGTTTGGAACGATTTAACAAAACGCATTGGCTATTGGGTAGATATGGAAGATCCTTACGTGACCTACAAACCAAAATATATGGAAACGGTTTGGTGGTTGTTGGCGCAATTGTACAAAAAAGGATTGATTTACAAAGGATATACCATTCAGCCTTATTCGCCAAAAGCGGGTACAGGACTGAGTTCACACGAATTAAACCAGCCAGGAACGTATCAGGATATTACTGATACCACGGTTGTTGCGCAATTTAAGGCGATAAAAAACACATTGCCTAAATTATTGCAGGAAGTTGATGGCGAAATTTACTTTTTGGCCTGGACTACAACGCCCTGGACATTGCCATCGAACACGGCACTTACGGTTGGAAAAAAGATTGATTATGTTTTAGTAAAATCTTTCAACCAATATACTTTTGAACCCAGCAATGTGATTTTGGCAAAAGCGTTGGTTGGAAAGCATTTTTCGGGCAAATTTTTAGCTGTTGAAAATGAAATGGACTTGTTGAACTACAATCAAAACGACAAGAAAATTCCATTTTTGATTCTAAAAGAATTTAAAGGCGCTGATATATTGGAATCCAGATATGAGCAATTGATGCCTTATGCGCTTCCGTATAAAAATCCGGAAAATGCATTTAGGGTTATTGCCGGTGATTTTGTGACTACGGAAGACGGTACAGGAATTGTGCACACAGCGCCAACTTTTGGGGCTGATGATGCGATGGTTGCTAAACAGGCTTCACCGGAAGTGCCGCCAATGTTGGTGTTGGACGATAATGGAAATCCGGTTCCATTGGTAGATTTACAAGGAAGATTCACCAAGCATATGGCTGAATATGCAGGGAAATATGTGAAAAATGAATATTATGAAGATGGTGAAGCGCCAGAGCGCTCGTTAGATGTTGAAATTGCCATCCAATTAAAAGAAGAAAATAAAGCCTTCAACGTTGAAAAATACAAACACAGTTATCCGCATTGTTGGAGAACCGACAAACCGGTGTTGTATTATCCGTTAGATTCCTGGTTTATTAAAGTGACTGACAAGCGTGATCGCATGTTCGAACTGAACAATACCATTAACTGGAAACCAAAATCGACTGGAGAAGGCCGTTTTGGCAACTGGCTGAAAAATGCCAACGACTGGAATTTATCACGTTCGCGTTATTGGGGAATTCCATTGCCAATTTGGAGAACGGAAGACGGAACAGAAGAAATTTTTATCGGTTCGGTGGAAGAATTGATGACAGAAATGAAAAAATCTGTGGCTGCCGGACAGATGAAAGCCGCTATTTTTGCCGATTTTGAAGTGGGGAATATGAGTGAAGAAAACTATGATAAAATCGACCTGCATAAAAATGTGGTGGATGCAATTGTCTTGGTTTCAGCCTCGGGAAAACCAATGAAACGCGAAGCGGATTTGATTGATGTCTGGTTTGATTCTGGCTCTATGCCTTATGCGCAATGGCATTATCCGTTTGAAAATAAAGAGTTGATAGACAATAATAAATTCTTTCCGGCCGATTTTATTGCGGAAGGCGTTGACCAAACAAGAGGATGGTTTTACACGCTTCACGCTATTTCAACGATGGTTTTTGATTCAGTTGCGTATAAAAACGTGGTTTCAAATGGATTGGTGTTGGACAAGGATGGCAAAAAAATGTCGAAACGATTGGGAAATGCAGTCGACCCTTTTGAAACGATGGACAAATATGGCGCCGATGCAACGCGTTGGTACATGATTGTAAACGCAAATCCGTGGGACAATTTAAAATTTGATTTGGAAGGCATTGATGAGGTTCGAAGAAAATTCTTCGGAACCATTTACAATACGTATTCCTTCTTTTCATTGTACGCCAATTTGGATAATTTTTCCTATTCCGAAGAAGAAATCGCCATAAATGAAAGACCAGAAATCGATCGTTGGATTTTATCTGAATTGAATACTTTGATAAAAAATGTGGAGAGTTTTTATGAAGATTATGAGCCAACAAAAGCGGCTCGAGCTATTCAGGATTTCGTTTCAGAAAATTTAAGCAACTGGTTTGTGCGTTTAAGCAGAAGACGTTTTTGGAAAGGTGATTATGAAAAAGACAAAGTTTCGGGTTATCAAACGCTTTATACTTGCCTGTTGACCGTAGCAAAATTGAGCGCTCCAATTGCCCCATTTTTTATGGACAATCTTTACAAAGATTTAACAAATGTTTCTGAAAAAGAAAAATTTGAATCCGTACATTTGGCNNGAAAGAGAAGAAATTTTAGCAGTGGCAGATTTGATAAAGTCGGAAGTGAACGTTAAAGAAATTGAATTGATTGATGATGCCTCAGGAATCGTGGTAAAAACCATAAAACCTAATTTTAAGGTGTTGGGGCCAAGGTTTGGAAAAGATATGAAAATGATTTCAGAAGCCATTCAGAATTTAACGCNNACAATTACTGAGGATTTAAGGATGGAAGGCAATGCCAGGGAGTTGGTGAACAGGGTGCAGAATTTACGTAAAGATTCGGGATTGGAAGTTACTGACAAAATAATATTAGTTATTGAAAAAAATGATATATTAGGGCGTTCAATTGCAGCAAATGAACATTATATTAAAACCGAGACATTAACAAAAGAACTCGTTTTTGTGGATGAATTAGAAAACGGCACAGAGATTGTCTTTGACGATGTGCAAACGAAAATATTAATAAAGAAAAATTAAGTTATGGACGAAAATAATAGATATTCAGATAAAGATTTGGCTGAATTCAAAGAATTAATTTTGCTGAAAAAAGCACGTGCCGAAGAAGATTTGGCTCTTTTAAAAAGCATCTTTAAAAACGACAGCGATAACGGCACAGACGATACTTCGCCTACATTTAAAGCTTTTGAGGAAGGTTCAGAAACTATGTCAAAAGAAGCAAATGTACAATTGGCCATTCGTCAGGAAAAGTTTATTCGCGATTTAAAAAATGCCTTGCAGCGCATTGAAAACAAAACTTACGGAATTTGTCGCGTAACCGGTAAATTGATTCAAAAGGAACGTTTAAAATTGGTGCCGCACGCAACATTGAGCATCGAGGCGAAAAATATGCAACAATAAAATCATTCATCATAATATTGCGAAGCTTCTTTTCATTGAAGCTTCGTTTTTTTACTGCGATAAAATAAAATCTACTACCGTTGAAAAAGCCCATCATCATCATCATTTTAATATTGTTAATTGATCAAATTAGTAAAATATATATAAAAACCAATTTTTTGTATGGCGAAGAAGTGGTTGTTTTCGATTGGTTTCGCATTCATTTTATTGAGAATAACGGGATGGCCTGGGGAGCTGAATTTGGCGGCAGAACCGGTAAATTGTTTTTAACGATATTTAGGTTATTTGCCATTGTTGGAATAGGATACTGGCTTTATAGCGCTGTTAAAAAAAATGCGCCATCTATTTTAATTGTGGCCATTTCCCTGATTTTTGCAGGAGCAATGGGAAATATTATTGATTCTGTTTTTTACGGTGTTATTTTCGATACGCCAAGAAACGCTGTAGCCACGTTATTTGCTGAAAAACCTTACGGAACCTTATTTCACGGGAAAGTGGTAGATATGCTTTATTTCCCTATTTGGAGCGGTGATTTACCAAGTTGGGTGCCTTTTTGGGGCGGAAAACCATTTACTTTTTTTAATGCAATTTTTAACATTGCCGATGCTTCCATTTCTACGGCGGTCGGTATTTTAATTTTCTTCAACAAAAAAGCATTTCCGAACGAGAACGTTGAAGAAGCTGCATAAAATTTAACTTCATAAAAGAAAATTACAAATTCAATAAAAATCTGTAATTTTATTTTTTTAAATTACAGCACTTTTTGGAATTAGAAATTCAAATAAAAACATTGCCGTCGCTTCCCGGTGTTTATCAATATTATGATAAAAACGGGACTATTTTGTATGTAGGAAAAGCCAAGAATCTTAAGAAAAGGGTTTCGTCGTACTTCAATAAAAATCACGAAAACGGGAAAACCAATGTGCTGGTCAAGAAAATTGTGACCATAGAGCACATTGTTGTAGATACGGAAACCGATGCTTTGCTGCTGGAAAACAATTTGATAAAAAAATACCAGCCGCGCTACAATGTGATGCTGAAAGATGACAAAACCTATCCGTGGATTTGTATTAAAAAGGAACGATTTCCGCGTATTTTTTTAACAAGAAACGTAATAAAAGATGGTTCGGAATATTACGGACCTTATCCTTCGGTAAAAATGGCAAAAGCCTTGTTGGATTTAATCAAGGAATTATACCAACTGCGTTCCTGCAGTTACGATTTGAGCGAAAAAAATATT
>DPCK01000104.1 GCA_003516285.1 Lutibacter sp.
TTATAATTTCCCGAATTTCTTCCACTGAAAGTTTTACCATATCATACGGATTATCAGCTTTGGCAAATAATTTAGGGGTGATTTTATTGACGCCAACATCTGTGCTTTGTGCCGATAACAACACAGCGATTAATAAGGTATAAGGATCTTTATGGTGAAGCGGAATTTGTGGATTTGGATATATTTTTTCGAGGGTGTCAATTACAAATTGAACTTTTTCGGCTTTGGTCATAAAATTAGTTAAAAAGTTATATGTTATTTGTTAAAGGCTTAAAAGTACAAAGTTTCTTTATTTTTGAAAGGTTCATTCACAATTTGTTTTATTTTCCGTTTTAACTCTTTAACTTTCAATTTTGAAAAATCACAANNATGGAAGCCTGCAATTTGCGGGACAATTACCATTCTTTTTTGGCAAAAGGATATGAGGTTTTGGGCGTAAGCGCAGATTCGGGAAAACGCCAGCAAAGTTTTATTGAAAAATACAAATTGCCTTTTCCGTTATTGGCTGATGAGGACAAAAAAGTAATCAATGCTTTTGGCGTTTGGGGACCAAAAAAATTTATGGGTCGGGAATTTGATGGAATTCACAGAGTTACTTTTGTGATTGACGAAAAAGGAATTATTGAAAATGTAATCACAAAAGTGAAAACCAAAGAGCACGCAACCCAGATTTTGGAAAAAGCTTAATAAGTCAGCAGTATTCAGTGGGCAGTTAACAGTTCGTAAGTTAGAAAGTTGAAAGTTAAATATAGTCCGAAGACAAAAGTTCAAAGGTCATTAAACAACTTAACAATTACTCAAATCAACGATTACACGCTTAAACAAATCAACGCTTAAACAATTGAAAGAAGTCTTTCCACGTAGGATCTCGCAATTAATTCCGGGGTGTTTTTGCAACCGGACTTTTTTAAAATATTTTTTTTGTGTGCATTAATGGTATGCGGAGAAACAAATAATAATTTTGCAATTTCATTAAATTTAATTCCTTTGGATATTAAATTAATAATCTCCTTTTCACGTTTGGAAAAAATATCTTTAAAGGAGGTTTTTTCTAAACTTGAACTATTTTCAAGAATTATAGAATAATTTCCTGAGTTTTTTGAGTAATGATAAGATGGTTTTTTTAAACTTACAAAGGATACATTATGGTTAATGGGAATGTTTAAATAAGTAATATCAGTATGAACACCTATGACTTGTTGAATTTTACCATCATCAGAAGCACTTATTACGGATACTTGATGTAAAATAGTTTTATAAGTTCCATCGGTATGTTTGAATCTCATAACATAAATAGTTTTGTATGAGAATAAATCATCGGGATGAATTTTATTAAAAAAGAAATCCACTACAAGAGCTTCTTTTTCATTCATTGAAGCAAGATCCTCAGGGTGCATGAGTTCAAAAACTTTTTCAACGGTAAATTCTTCCGATTCAATGCCCAACACATCTTTTATGCTATCGTTGACATAATCCATTTTAAGATTTTCAAAATTAAAAATGTAATAATAAAAACTTCCAACGGCAAATAAGGAAACTATTTGATCAACAATTTCTAAAATGATTTCTTTTTTATTGGGCTGAAGAATTTTATTTTCCGATTCCCAAATGCGCAAAACCTTGGCACTATCTTTTTCATCCATAATTTTTCTGGTTAGCAATTAATCAAATATATATAAAATTACCCAATTTAGGTTATTTCAGGTTAAAAAAATTGTGTATATGTTTGTCAGGAGAAGGTTACAAAAATTTCATTTAATATTTGTTGATTAATTAATGTTAAAACCATTGGCATTATAAAATTGAAAATATTGAATTGACCAATCCCTTTTTAAATGCCGCAAAAAGAGGTGTTACTGATTTTATGCAAGCTTTTAAGAATATTGATAAATTGTTAAGTAAATAGAAAAGACAAATGAAATACACAAAATTAATTTTTATCATCTTTATTAGTTTAGTTTTTGTCGGTTGCGACAAGGAAGAATCTTATACTAAGTTATCTTCTGATAAAGAATTACTGACTTTTTCTTTTAGAAAATTAGAAAATCCTCAATTATTAGAAGATTATTCTGGAACTATTTCCGCTGGCAAAGTTGCTGTGAATATTCCAAACGGGGTTGATATTAATCAATTAGTGGCAACTTTTAGGGTATCAGAAAAAGCTATAATAAAAATAGGTAATACCATCCAAATTAGCGGTCAAACACAAAACAATTTTAACTCACAGGTTACTTATACAATCGTGGCTGAGGATGAAAGTACAAGTAACTATAATGTTGAATTTAATCGTTTAGGAAATTCGCAAAATTATGAAATAAATAATACCACATCTTACTTTCAATACCAATCAAATGTAATATATACTAATTTTCAAACTGCCATTGGAAATGGAATAGATTACCTTGCAAAAGCCTATGCTGATTTTGACAAAGATGGTGATTTAGACATCATGGCAATGTATTTCAACTATGTTGAAAACGTCGGTTTAGAAGTTGAATATTTTCAAAATAATGGAAGTTCATTCGTTGGAAATCAATCAGTTTTTAACGGATTAATTCCAAAATATGTTCATGGACGAAAAGCTATTATAGGTGACTTTGATAAAAATGGTTGGACAGATGTAGTTATTGCAGGTCACGGTTGGGATAAGGCACCGTTTCCAGGAGAGGAATTATATATAATGTTAAATACAAATGGCAAATTTTCATCCAATAAATTACCTTTACCTGCTGGTTTTTACCATTCTGTATGCTCAGGAGATATTGATAACGATGGAGACCTTGATTTATTCTTTACTAATAATTTTAATGTTGGTAAATTTTTAATAAACAATGGAAATGGAACTTTCACCTATGATGCTTCAGTATTTCCATCAAGTTTGGCAAATAAAAATTATTATACCTCAGAACTGTATGATATAAACAATGATGGTTATTTAGATTTAGTAAATACAGGTCATGAAATGGAAGGGGCTAATTCAATAGTTCTCTGGGGAAATTATACAGGTAAATACGCTATAGATAGAATGACCACTTTACCTCAAGTCAATGGCAATGGTATAGCTATTGATATTGATTTTATTGATTATAATAATGATAATAAAACAGATATACTTTTAACACGTACAGGTGATAATACAGGTTCACTTGTTTTTTATCAAGGATATTATCTGCAAATGATTAAAAATGAAGGTGTTGGTTTATTTACTGATGTTACATCAACGGTAATAAATTCTAATGCTAACCCAAATGCACAATGGATAGATTGGATACGAATTCATGACATAAATAATGATAGTAAAATGGATATTACAACAGATAATAAATCCTATAATCTAGAATGGTTAAACGTCAACGGTGTTTTTTCAAGATGAGCAAACAATAACGATAAAAACAAAAGAACACGCAAGCCAGATTTTAGGTTAGATTATAAGATTGTTGGTGTTTTGGGTTGTTAGACGGTAAATGGTTTTTAAAACACCAATCAAATAACGCCTTCCCGNNGGCGTATTTTTACAGCCCGATTTTACTAAAATATTTTTTTTGTGTGTGTTAATAGTGTGTGGAGAAACAAAAAATTCTTCAGCGATTTCTTTGAAATTTTCTCCTTCAGACAGTTTAACAATAATTTCAATTTCCCTTTGCGTAAAAATATTTTTAAAATTGGTCACTATAAAATTTAAATCATCCCCAGTTTTAANNAGAAATATTTAAAGCCTTTGCCTGATGTAAGATGTTTTTGTAATGGCCATCAGTATGTTTCAATCTTATCATATAAACCACTTTGTATAAAGGGATATCTTCAACAGGAATTTTATTTAACAGAAAGTCGGTTGCAACCGCTTCCTTTTCATGCAATCTGGCTAAATCTTCAGGGTGCAGAACACCAAAAGCTTTTTGGAGATTAAATTGATCGGGTTCTATTCCCAGTACTTCACGAGTACCATGATGCACGATGTCCATATTTAAAGTCTCAAAATTAAACACATAATAGTAAAATGGGCCAATAGAAAATAAGGAAGCAACCTGATTNNGATTCCCATACATCCATAATTTTTACTATATCTTTTTCACTCATTTTATTGAAAATAAACGTAGTTAAATATAAGTAAAAATACTCAATATTAGGTATTTACATTAAATAATTTTGATTCAAAACTTAATTGGGAAATTTTTTAAAAGTTTAGCGCATTTAATAAATGACAATTATAGTCGAAAAAATATGACGCGTTCTGCATTGTATATTTCTTATAAGGACAGGATAAACTGAACCATTGAAGTAGCGCCATAGATTAAAGGAAACCAATAGCCTTTGTGCTGCTAAAAATGGAAAGACAAAGCAGTTTATCATTATAACAATAAAAAATTCCCTAATAAAATTGGCAAATTAAGTCTTGAGAATTTTGAAAATAAATGGTTAAAAAATCGAATTAATACTAAGCCAATTTTTACTATTTTTGATTACGATAAATTAGCAGTAACCGGTCAACACTAATTAAGGAAGTGCAAAACAAATACCGGCAACCAAATAATACAAGATACCCAAGAAGCAATGAAAAAAATATTAGTTACTGGAGGCGCCGGATTTATAGGATCTCATTTGTGTGAACGATTGCTGAACGAAGGCAACGAAGTTATTTGTCTGGACAATTATTTTTCGAGCAACAAAAGCAACATCGTTGGGTTGACTGCCAATCCGTATTTTGAATTGGTGCGGCACGACATTACGCAGCCTTACTTTGCCGAAGTGGATGAAATTTACAATTTAGCTTGTCCGGCTAGCCCTATTTACTACCAGCACGATCCNNGCGGCTGAACGCAAAAATTTTGCAGGCCAGCACCAGTGAAGTGTATGGTGATCCTATTGTGCATCCGCAAAAAGAAGATTATTGGGGCAATGTAAATCCAATTGGATTGCGCTCTTGTTACGATGAAGGAAAACGTTGTGCAGAGACTTTATTTATGGATTACCACCATCAAAATAAAGTGGCCATTAAAATTATACGCATTTTTAACACTTACGGACCCAATATGAATGTAAACGACGGCAGGGTAGTGTCCAATTTTATTGTTCAGGCCCTAAAAGGCGAAAACATAACGATGTATGGAGACGGATTTCAAACACGTTCCTTTCAATATGTGGATGATTTGGTGGAAGGAATGGTACGTATGATGAATTCCGATCCACAATTTTTGGGTCCGGTAAATTTGGGAAATCCCAACGAGTTTAGTATGTTGGAACTGGCAAAAACCATCATCGATTTAACAGGAAGCGTCTCTAAAATTATTTTTATGCCTTTGCCAAAAGACGATCCAAAACAACGTCAGCCAAACATTGAGCTGGCCAAAGAAAAGCTAAACGGCTGGGAACCTAAAGTTCAACTGAAAGAAGGACTTGAAAAAACGATTGCATATTTTGAGGGAATTCTCAAGTAAAGTTGAAAGTTTAAAGTCAGAAGTTAACCTGTCGGAGTCTGTACCAATGTTGGAAGCCGGAAACACGTGCAGATAATTAAAATACCAACAATTCGAAATACCAAAAAGACAAATAAATTAAAATAATTTGTCTTAATGTTATTCGTATGCTTTTAAAGTGTACTTTTGCACCCGATTTTAACCGATTTATAGATGGGCATCTGTAGATCATAATATTTACAGAAATGTCGACATTTAAAGAACTAGGGCTTAACAGCCAAATTTTACAAGCATTGACTGATTTAGGGTATGAAAACCCAACTGAAATTCAGGAAAAAGCAATCCCTCAAGTATTATCTTCCAAACAAGATTTAAAAGCATTTGCGCAAACAGGCACTGGAAAAACAGCAGCCTTCAGTTTGCCAATATTGGAACAAATTGACGCGAACAGCGGTGATACGCAAGCAATTATTTTATCGCCAACACGTGAGTTGGCTTTGCAGATTGCCAACAACATCACCGAATTTTCTAAACATTTAAAAGGTGTTAAAACACTTGCCGTTTATGGCGGTGCCAGCATTGAAGATCAAGTCAGAAAACTGAATAAAGGCGTTCAAATTATTGTTGGAACTCCAGGAAGAACGGTTGATTTAATCAACAGAAAACAATTAAAACTTTCAAATCTTAAATGGCTTATCTTAGATGAAGCCGATGAGATGCTGAATATGGGTTTTAAAGATGAATTGGATAAAATTTTGGCCGTTACGCCAAAAGAAAAGCAAACATTGTTGTTTTCTGCAACGTTTCCTAAAGAAGTTGAAGGCATTGCTAAAGCTTACTTAAAGAATCCGATTGAAATTAGTGCTGGAGAAAAAAATAAAGGAACTGATCAAGTTTCACATCAATATTATGTGGTATCAGAAAGAAACAGGTATGCAGCTTTAAAAAGAATTGCCGATGTGAATCCAGATATTTACAGCATCATTTTTTGCAGAACCAGAAGAGAAACACAAGAAATTGCCGATAAATTAATCAGTGACGGATACAATGTTGATGCGCTTCACGGCGATTTATCACAAGCACAACGCGACAGCGTTATGGAGAAATTCCGTAACAAAACATTGCAAATATTGGTGGCAACGGATGTAGCCGCAAGGGGATTGGATGTAACCGATTTAACACACGTTATTAACCACAAACTGCCAGACCAAATTGAATCTTACACGCACCGTAGCGGAAGAACTGGCCGTGCCGGAAAAGAAGGAATTTCAATCGCGATTGTTACCCAAAGAGAAAAAAGCAAATTGCACCCAATTGAAAGGTTGATCGGCAAAAAATTTATCAGTACACCAATTCCAACAGGAAAAGAAATTTGTCAGAATCAATTGTTAAAATTGATTGATAAAGTTCAGGATATTAAAGTGAACGAGACTGAAATCAGTGATTTCTTACCTTCTATTTACGAGAAATTGAAAGATTTGGACCGTGAAGAATTGATAAAAAAGTTTGTATCAATAGAATTCAATACCTTTTTAACTTATTACCAAAATGCACCTGATTTAAATGACAGCGAGCATATGAGAGGTGTTGACAGAAATTCTGATAGAGGAAGCAAACGAAGAGATGATGAAAATATGACGCGTTTCTTTATCAATATNNTTCGAATTGGATAAAACCTATGAAAAAGAAACAATGAGCGCTTTTGAAGGAAATGATGTTGATTTTGAAGGAAGAAGCGTGAATGTTGAAATTACCACCAAACAACGCACCGGCCAGGCAAGAAGCGGCGGAGGCGGAGGATTTCGTGGAGGAGACAGCAGCAGAGGACCAAGAAAAAGAACCGGTGACAGCGATAGAGGAAACGACAGAAAAAGATCTGGTGACGGTGACAGAAAACCTAAAACCGATTTTGGCGGATTTGGAAGAAAACGCCCGGGCGCTCCAGGAACAATAAGTAAAAGCACTTTTGGATCGGATCAAAATCCAAAGAGAAGAAAAAGAATATAATCAATAAAAAAGCCGCTTTAAGCGGCTTTTTTATTGAAATATTTTAAAAATTTCAACAATTTTTATTGAAATTGTTTTGCGATTTTCTCTGCTTTCTTTGATTCGGAATAATCATAGAAGCCTTCACCCGATTTTATTCCCAGTTTTCCGGCCTGAACCATATTCACCAAAAGCGGACAAGGCGCGTATTTAGGATTTTTAAATCCGTTATACATCACTTCCAAAATAGACAAACACACGTCCAACCCAATAAAATCAGCCAATTGTAACGGACCCATCGGGTGCGCCATTCCCAGTTTCATCACGGTATCAATTTCATAAACGCCGGCAACGCCATTGTACAAAGTTTCTATGGCTTCATTAAGCATAGGCATTAAAATTCGGTTGGCCACAAATCCGGGATAGTCGTTGACTTCAACAGGCGTTTTTTGCAAATTTTGCGAAAGTTTCATAATGGTTTTGGTCACCTCATCAGAAGTATTGTATCCTCTGATAATTTCAACCAATTTCATAATGGGAACCGGGTTCATAAAGTGCATTCCTATCACTTTTTCAGGTCGTTTTGTGACCGATGCTATTTTAGTGATTGAAATGGAAGAAGTATTTGAAGCTAAAATGGCATTTTCTGGCGCTTCCTCGTCAATTTGCTTAAATATTTTTAATTTTAAATCTACATTTTCTGTGGCGGCTTCAACCACCAAATCCACATTTTTAACGCCTTCAGCAATAGAAGTAAAGGTTGTGATATTGGCCAATGTTTGGGTTTTAATTTCCGCCGTAATTGTTCCTTTATCTAGCAGGCGATCCAAGTTTTTAACGATTGTGGATAAGCCGCAATCTAAAGCTTCTTGTGAAACATCAATTAAATGTACGTTGTAATTATTTTGGGCGAAAACGTGGGCAATTCCATTTCCCATTGTTCCGGCTCCAATAACAGCTATATTTTTCATCATTTGTGATTATATAATTAATTGTCCTTTTAAATAGGTGACGGCTTGTCCGCTCATTTCAACGCGGTCATTTAAATATTCGCATTTTAAATATCCGGTTTTTTTTGAGAGTTGTACAGCTTCTAAGTTGGTTTTATGTAGTTTTTTCATCCAATATGGAATAAGCAAGGTATGCGCAGAACCTGTTACCGGATCTTCATTTATGCCTAAATTTGGCGCAAAAACACGAGAAACAAAATCTACCTCATCACCTTTTGAAGTAACAATAATCATGTTTGTTTCTATTTGAGCCAATAAATTGAATTTTGGTGCTAAATTTTTAATAACAGTTTCATTCTCCAATTCAACCAACAATTTCCCATTTCCTTTAAAACTTTTTAAAACAGGAACATTTAACGCTTGTTCTAATAATTCAGGTGTTTCAATTGCTGAAATTTCTTCTGAAGGAAAATTCAACGTATACCAATCTGCAGTTTTTGCTACAGTCAGTTTGCCGCTTTTTGAATTAAATGTAAGCTGCTTTTCTTTGTAATTTAATTCGCTGAAAATAATATGCGCCGCAGCCAAAGTTGCGTGGCCGCATAAATCTATTTCACAAGTTGGTGTAAACCATTTAATGTCGAATGAATTTTCATTTTTCACAAAAAAAACAGTTTCCGACAAATTATTTTCTTCAGCAATGGCTTGCATTAAGTCCTCCGAAATCCATTTTTCAAGTGGACAAACAGCAGCGGGATTTCCTTTGAAAACCTTATTGGTAAATGCGTCAACCTGGTAAATATTCATATTAAAAATCGTTAATGATCATTTGTGCAACACGAAGCGCTTCTGTGCCTTGTTCCAAAGTTACAATAGGCGTTGTATCGTTATTGATGGCATCTGCAAAAGTTTCCAATTCATCTAAAATGGCGTTGTTGGCCGCGATTTTCGGATTTTCAAAATAGATTTGCTTTTTTAAGCCTTCCGCATTTTGTAGAATCATATCGAAATCGCCCGGATTTTCAGGCGCATCTTTCATTCTGACAACTTCTGTGGCTTTTTCGAAGAAATCGACAGCAATATAGGCGTCGCGCTGAAAAAAACGTGTTTTACGCATATTTTTCAGTGAAATTCTGCTGGCGGTTAAATTGGCAACGCAGCCATTTTCAAATTCAATGCGTGCATTTGCAATATCGGGCGTATCACTTAAAATGGAAACGCCACTGGCATTTATGCTTTTTACTTTTGATTTCACCACACTCAAAATAATGTCGATGTCGTGAATCATTAAATCCAACACTACCGGAACATCTGTTCCTCTCGGATTGAATTCGGCCAATCGATGCGTTTCAATAAACATCGGATTGTGAATGGCATCTTTAACGGCTGTAAAAGCTGGATTAAAACGCTCTACGTGGCCCACTTGCCCTTTAACGTTGTGTTTTTTCAAAAGTTCAATAAGGATTTCAGCTTCTTCAACAGTTTTGGTGATTGGTTTTTCAATAAAAACATGTTTTCCTTTTTCTATGGCTTCTTTTGCGCAGTCGAAATGGGAAAGTGTTGGCGTTACAATGTCAACAACATCAACGGCATCAATTAATTCCTGAATCGAATCAAAAGATTTGTAGCCCAACTCTTTTTCGACTTTTTCCGCATTTTCCTTGATAGGATCAAAAAAACCCGCCAATTCGTATTTATCTGATTGATTTATTAATTTTAAATGAATTTTTCCAAGATGTCCGGCACCTAAAACTCCTGCTTTCAGCATAATTAAACTTGTTTATTTTTATACAGGTAAAAGTAACAATCTTTAGGCATTTATTCCTATTTTAGGCCTTCAAATTTTAGGGAATAGTGAAGGACACACACAAGCATAACGGACTTAGAAATCAGTTGGTAAAAGTAATTGCACAAAAAGGCATAACAGACAAAAATGTATTGACGGCGCTGGGAAATGTGCCGCGGCATTTGTTTATGGATTCAGGTTTTGCCGATTTTGCGTATCAGGATAAAGCTTTTCCCATTGGTTCCGACCAAACCATTTCCCAACCTTATACGGTTGCTTTTCAAACGGAATTGCTGCAGATTCGTGAAAATCATCAAATTTTGGAAATTGGCACAGGATCAGGATATCAAACGGCTGTTTTACTGGAAATGGGCGCAAAAGTATACACCATTGAACGCCAGCAGGAATTGTTTAAAAAAACAAAATTATTTTTGCCGAAACTTGGTTACAAACCTAAAAAAATTATTTTTGGCGATGGTTATAAGGGTTTGCCGGAAGATGCGCCCTTTGACGGAATTATTGTAACCGCAGGAGCGCCTTTTGTGCCAAAAGCTTTGTTAAGTCAGTTAAAAGTAGGAGGAAGGCTGGTGATTCCAATTGGTGATGCAGAACAAATTATGACGTTGTTTATTAGAACCAGCGAAAAAGATTTTGAAAAACACGAATTGGGCAAATTTAAATTTGTGCCTATGTTGAATAAGAAAAATTAGTTTTCTTTTTTTACATAATAAAAATTTTCTACACTGAAGTGATTTAAACTTTTTA